>JAYVZR010000139.1:0-2173 GCA_043783135.1 Ferruginibacter sp.
AACTGCATTTGATTATCATACACAATATGTAAACCTCAGGGATTCCATTGCAGATGAAAAAACAAAATCTGAACTGGCCGACCTGGAAATAAGTTATAAAACCCAACAGAAAGAACAGGAAATCCTTTTATTGAAAAAAGATAACGATATTAAAAATTTACAGCTTGCCAACAACAAAAGGTCTGTAATACTTTACCTCGTAGCACTTGTTTTTACTGCGGCTCTTTTTAGTGTTTTGTTTTACCAGCGTGCACAAAGGAATAAGGTGGAAACAAAAAAAATAAAAGCCGAGTTGGAAAACCAGGTACTGAGGCTGCAGATGAATCCGCATTTTATTTTCAACAGCCTGAACAGCATTGAAAATTTTATGATGCAGAATGAAAAACGTTTGGCCAGTGATTATCTTACTAAATTTTCAAAGTTGATAAGAAGTATATTAGACAGCAGCCTTAACGAATGGATACCTGTATCAAAAGACATGGAAGCGCTGCAATGGTATGTGGATCTGCAGCAACTCCGGCTGAATAATAAATTCAGTTACCATACTGATATTGATGGGCAATTATTACAGGGCGATTATAAAGTGCCGTCCATGCTGATACAACCTTTTGTGGAAAATGCAATTGAACATGGCGTGGCCCACAGTGAAAAAAGTAACCTGAAACTAACGGTAACAGTTAGCCTGGAAAACGATTATATCATTTATACCATAGAAGACAACGGCATTGGAAGGCAACGGGCTGCAGAATACAACCGGCAAAATAAGCCCTATCACAAAAGTGTGGGCGTGGCTATCACTACCGAAAGGGTAAATATTTTTAATAAAGAACAGAAAAGCAATGTGCAAACCACCGACCTGTATGATATTGAAAACAAACCTGCCGGCACAAGGGTTACAGTAAAAATAAAATTGCAATAGATGGAAAAGATAAAAGCAATTATTATAGATGATGAATTAAGCAGCCTGCAAAACCTGCAGCAAAAGTTGACTGCTTTTTGTCCTGAAGTAACTATTGCAGCCACTGCACAAAAACCTGAAGAAGCCATCCTGCTGGTACGGCAACACAAACCAGATGTAATTTTCCTGGATATTGAAATGCCAAAGATGAGCGGCTTCCGTATGCTGGATGAAATCGGCGTGTATGATTTTGAAATTATTTTCACCACGGCCTATAATCACTATGCCATTGATGCCATCCGCATCAGCGCTTTCGACTACCTGATGAAACCCATTGCCATAGCCGATTTGCAGCAGGCCGTACAAAGATTATTGATTGTAAGCCACAAACAAACCAAAGAAAAAATAGACATCCTGAAAACATCGCTGCAGGATAAAAAAAGCCAGGAAGATAAAATTGCCATCCCTACATTTGAAGGTATAGAATTTATTCCCATCAAAAACATTCTGCACATCGAAAGCAATTCCAATTACAGTAAAATTTATTTTACTGAAAACAAAACACTCACTGTAACCAAACTGTTAAAAGATTTTGAAGACATGTTGCTGCCTTACCGTTTTTACCGCATCCATCATTCACACCTCATTAATTTAAACTACATTCAAAAATACGTGAAGGCAGATGGTGGCCAGGTAATCATGCAGGATGGTACCGTCATTGATGTAGCAAGGAGAAAGAAGGAAGAATTTTTGAAGATGATAGGCAGTTAATCCTTCAGCAATAATTGTATCTTCTGTTTCTTTTCTTCGGAAAGTGTTGTGGGCAAATGATTGTGCGTATGGGCTGAGTGCTTTGTAAAGAACCGGGTTTGCTTTTCAAATTGGGTGCAAAAATCGCAGACGGTTAAATGAAGTTTCAATTGTATTTTTTCTACAGGCATTAATTTGCCTTCTTCTTTTTTTGATAAAAGAAAGGTTGCTTTTTTGCAACTAAGCAATATAAAATTTAAAATGCCCATCAGTTTATCCCTATCCAGTTTTTTTCTAAACATTTACGCAGCTGCAATTTTGCCCGGTGTATCAGCACCCAATAGTTAGACGGAGTAATGGCCAACACCTTACAGATTTCATCCGAATCAAGGTCTTCCATATACTTCATCACAAAAACATTTTGCTGTATATTTTTCAGCTTTTGCTTGCACTTATCCAGTGTTGAATAAAATTCTTTTGATTCTACCGGTTGCTCAAAATCAGTGCCCCATTCTTTGGGTGCTG
>JAYVZR010000140.1:0-6001 GCA_043783135.1 Ferruginibacter sp.
TAATGTTGGAAGGGTAGGTGAACCTGTTTTTTACCATTATGCAATTTTACAATGTGTATTAAAGCGATATAAACCAAACATGGTAATATTAAGTTTTGATGCCGGCAATTTTAGTAAAAACCAGGATTCGTATGACAGGATAACTGCTCTTTTACCTTATTATAGCGACCATCCCGAAATTCGTTCTGTTGTTAATTTAAAAGGCCCTTATGAACGGCTAAAATTGCTTTCGCATATATATCCCTATAATTCACTTGTTTTACCAATTATTAGTAGTAGTTCAGCGCAAAGTAAAATAAAATATATGCATAATAATGGGTTTATACCTTTAAACAAAACTTTTACCGGCCCTTTACCAACATTTGATTATTCAGCAGAAACGGAAATGGATACTGTTAAAATAAATATCTACAAGGCTTTTATAGAACAGTGTATTAAATCGGGCATTCAATTATACATTGCATGCCCTCCATACATGATACATTCAATTGGTACGGATCAATCCATTATTATTGCAAAAAATATTGCAAAGGAATATCGAATAAATTTTTTTGATTATTCCCGTGATAATTTTTTTATAAACAAACCCGAACTGTTTGCAGATTTTCGTCACCTGAATAAAACCGGGGCTGAGTTATTTTGCAATATGATAGTTGATCAAATTAATCAGAAATATCCGCAGTAAAATTAAACCCAATTTTATTTATGAAGTTTCACCATGTTGGCGTTGCCTGCAGCAATATAAAAGAAGAGATAGAAAGTATCAAAAAAATACATCAGGTTATTGATGTAAGCAATATAGTTTTGGATACCACGCAAAAAGCAGAACTCTGCATGCTAAAAACATTGGATGGCATTGCAATAGAATTAATAGCCGGCGAACAGGTGGCCAATATTATTAGAAAGCGGATTACCTATTATCATCTTTGTTTTGAAACCTATGATATAAATGCAGAGATTTTACGGTTGCAGCATTTGGGCGCTTTTCTTGTTTCAGAACCGCAGGCGGCAATTTTGTTCGATAATAAAAAAGTCGCTTTTCTACAGGTATCTTACGGCCTTATTGAATTGGTTGAATCAAAATAATAAAGTGTTTTTACTTTTATTCCACAACATAGGCTAAGTTAATTTGGCAATTTGCCATAAATCACAATACGAACCAGGATGTAATTTTTGTGTTACCTAGTCACCTCTCAAAAAGCTGGTTTTATTATTAAATAATTTGAATGTTTTTAGTTAAATCATCTTATTGTTCGTTTAATAATGTTTTTGTTATAACCTGGTCGCTGGTAAATAATCTTGCATAATATACACCCGTATTTAAAGCGGTTATTTTTTTATCAATGGCGTTAAACCCTTTTTGAAGCATTATTGTATTTGTATACAATATCCTTCCGCTCACATCTGCCAAAACAACCTGCATCTGCTGTTGATAGTTACTATGGACCCCTATTTTTAAAGTATTATTAGTAGCAGAAAGCAGCAGCTTATTCAATTTAAAGGAAGATATATTATTTGCAGACACAGAAATAATCTTACTATATTTTGTGGTGCCATCTATATCAATCATTACCAGCCTGTAATAATTAATACCCTGTAAAGGAAAATTATCATCGAAATTATAATTAGCAGCAAATAAATTATTGGCACTTACCTGGCCGATATTTTCAAAACTGTGACTGTTTCCACTTCTTTCAATTGAATAATGACTTACATTGATTTCTGAAGCAACTTTCCATTGTAACGCTATCTTTTCATTATTGTTTTTAGCACTAAAGTCAATCAGTGTTACTGGTAAAATACCCAACATCACCACATTTACAGTAGCTAATGCAGAGTCACCTGCATTATTCATTACTTTTAGTTGAAACGTATACTTACCCATTGCCAAATTATTAATTGCTGTACTTGGGTTGTTTGGACTGGCAATTGTAAATTGAGCAGGGCCGGCAATTTTTGTCCAGCTATAACTGGTAACAGTTCCCGAAGCAGTACCCTTTAATAAAGTGTTGTTTATTGGTAATATAAGTGAAACATCTGTTCCTGCATCTGCAGTAAGATTATTTGAAAGCACACCTGATTTTAATAATACCGCAGATGTAAACGGTTTTAAAGTTATCGAACCATTATACACTGTACTATCTATCTCAATGTATTTTGAACCCAATGAAACCGTCTTTGCAGCATTTGTGGAATTGTATTCAAATCGTATATAGTTATCAGGGTTTGTAGGAGTAACAGTTGCTTCATAAAATTCTATATCATCAATAAATGTTACACCTGATGATTCTTGTATTTCAATTACAAAAGTAGCCAACGATTCTGTAGTTGGAGCTGAAAATAAAAACTCATGTACTTTTTTGGATGTCCCAAAATCTGATGATTGCTTTTGAACTAATAAATTATATGGTGCTGCATATTGCCTGAGATAAGCTTTTAATATTCCATTTGCCGTACCTAAAGTAGTTACCCGTAGTATATAATTTTTTGCAGCAGATACAGATCCAATACCCCCACTATTACTGTATATTACAGCAAAGTCTGGTTTTGATGTTTTTGGTGTTATTTTATACGATCCTGAACCAGTAATTTTACCCGTATTATCCCATGATGCCACAACATTGTTTGTTTGACTCCATGATATTATACCTTCCATATTACTTATAAATTTATTAAAAACGGCATTGGTAGAATCCAGGTTATTTATTTGATAAGCAGGTAGTGTCAAAGGAGAAATGTGCGAATTGATATCATATGCCGGATAAGCTGCTTTCCAGGTAGCTAATGTGTAATCATTTACAATTGTAACTCCGCTTACATTTTTTGTTACATTTATTGTCAAATTCTCATTTGCCGGCCTGCAATAATAATTGTTTTTGAAAGATCCAGGTGTCAAATTAAAACTGTCAATATCATTTCTAATAGTTTTGATTATAGCTGCATAAGAATTCTCAGATTTTGCCACAAATTTATTATTTTGCAAAATAAGATTTCTTATAGGAGAATTTGGTGAAGCAGGGTCGTGTACAATTAAAAGCTGGGTTACATTACAATCATATACTAAATTATTGGTTACAGTAATATTTTGAGAATTGTGTACATAAATTCCACTATATGAAGTATTAAATACAGTATTGCTGTCAACCAAAACTCCGGTTGTACCGTCATCCAAATAAATCCCCTGTGCAGCATTTGTCCCATCTAAAGTGCCAATACCTGCACCTATCCCATTTGATATAGTATTTCCAATTACTTTTCGCCCTGTATATTTTAGAGAGCCATCATATCCCGTATGGGTGTAAATGGCGGCCCCATCATCTTTTACAATACAATAATAATTTACTCTATTGTATAATACTTTTGAATTATCGTAATAATACAAAATGCCTACATAACCCGATGTGTCAACAGTATTGTATTGAATTAAAGAGTTATCTCCCATAACCGCTATACCACAATATGACATATTGTATCCTGTTAAAGCATTCAAATAACCCATACCAGGCTTTGTTCCTGAATTTTTTATTGTATTATTTGTTATAGTAACATTCAGGCTTTTGCCTCCCTCATTTTCTAAATTGATACCGTTATTGAAGCTATTATTAATTGTACATTTATCGATGGTACAATTATTATTATAGGTTCCATATATTCCATCCCTGCCCGAAAAATTAATGTCGCAGTTTTTAATTATATTATTTGCAGCCTGTCCACCTGCAGTGCCAATAAATATAGTTGCTACATTTGCTCCTTCAAAAGCAATTTCGTCAACAATAATATTATTATTTGCACCTATAAATAGCAACGTATCACTACCAGATACTTTTACATTTGTTGGAGCATTAACAGCATATACTGTAATTTTTTTTGTTGAGGAATTAAAATACCATTCATTAAGTGTGTCAAGGGTTGACAGGGAATTTTGAATAAAATAGCCATAGCCATTTATGCTGTTAAATCCTGAAACTCCAGCGTATGTAATATTATTACCAGTATGGTTAGTAATAATATCCCTCGAAATTATCCAGTGGTTTTTTCTTATCACTAATTCTGCACCTGTCCAATTTGGTGAATTTGTTAATTCATTATCAGTAATGGTAGAATTGCCAACTGAATTTTCAAACGTCATGTATCCATAATTTGGATATCTACCCATTGGGGCAGGGGTATTATTAATGGTTACCATATTAGGTTTGTTGCTGCAGTTTAAGGCTGCTGATTGCCAAAGATTAGCTCCTGCATTTACCCAGCCTGTTGCATTTAAAAAACCACTTATAAGCGGTTTTTCACCTGAACCGTATGCTGCAAATATAATTGGCTGGCTTGAAGTACCGGATTTTTTTACAATTATTGTTCCCGAAAAAATATCGCCTTTTTTAAATAAAATTGAATCGCCGGCTAATATAGAAGCAAAAGAAGAATTTAGTTTTGCAATTGTTTGCCATGCAGTTGCCGGACTAAGGCCGTTATTAGTGTCGTTACCAGTTGCAGAAATATAATAATTTTTTGCATTGGCGGTAATTACTAAAAATAGGAATGATAGTATTAAAAAAGGTTTCATAGGTTTCAGGTTTTGAGGATCGGATTATTGTTTTGCGCAGGTTCATTGTACAGTATTTAATAAGCATATTTACCTATACTTATTTATACAATTAACATGCACGGTGCAAATAAATAACTGCACCAAAAACTGTATTAATGCTGATTATTGTTTTTGCTGCGCCGTTTTAAAAGAAAGCAGGCAACAACAGCATATAGCTGAGTTTTTGGTTTCTCTATAAAATAGGCCCTGTTGGGGTTGGGGAGCGTAAAATTTTGTTGCATAGTTTTCATAGTTTCAGTTTGAGGTAAGTAATTTATACGCTACAGAGGTACTTGCAGGTATAAAATGTTGGTTTAGGGTATACCAGGATCAATTGGTATTTTGATATTATTATAAGGTACAACAAAAAATTATGTGGGTTAGTATGTAAAAGGGCAGCTATTTTTAATAATAGGGTAGAAGTATAACTAAATGGCGGAAATTACGTTGTGGTTTTTGGGTATTTATGCGTATTTTTATAAAGTACGTGGATAATAGGCAGGCACCGTTTATTTATACTGTTTAAACCAATAGTATAATTTAAAATGCACCCAATAAAAATTGCTTTTACCAAAAAAAAGAGTATTTTTGACCTGCTTAATATCCTCTTACCCACATACCTATAAAATACCCCCGTTTACTTTAAATTACCCTATCCCAGGAAATTCCTCTTACAGCATTGTTTATTTTTTGCAATGACCGAAGCATTTTTACTAATTATTTTTTATTTATAAAGGATACATTTATGAGGAAGATTTACTTTTTTATTGTGGCATTTTTAGCTTTTACAAATATTTCTTTTGGGCAATATACATGGAACGGTTCCGTATCTACAGACTACACGGTTGCAGCCAATTGGTTACCGGCCAGGGTTGCTCCAGGGGTAGGGGACAACTTGTTTTTTAATCCAGCAACGCCCATTGTTGTTGACCATGTGCCCAACCAAACAATAAACAGCATTACAATTAATTCGGGAACATCAACAGTTACTTTAAATGCTGATAATCCTGCCAATGTGCTTACTATTAGTGGTGCTACACCAGTTGCATTTACAACTGCCGGTAGTATTTTAGCAGGAGATTTTGTTACAATTAATTTAAGTAATGCAGCCGCATTTACTATTAGCCAGGGTACTTTTGGAATTGCGCCCGGGGGAAATGGTGGAAAAATAATAATAAATAGTGCCTTAACCCTGAGTGGTGGTGTACTTGATTTTGATGTTTTAGGTACAGGTGGTACTTTTATTACTGGTTCAATAACTTATTTAACCGGTACATTTAATTCAATAAATACAGGAGCAATAAACTGGGCGGGCACAGCTACTTATTTCCATGCATTTAACGGATCAGGTGCATCAGCAATTCCTGTTTCAATCTGGTCTACAGGCAGTACCTGTAGTATAACAGGGATGAATGCGGG
>JAYVZR010000141.1:0-2161 GCA_043783135.1 Ferruginibacter sp.
GCTACTCCCCTGCCTGCCATCTGGCAAACAAATATTGCCGAAACATTGCACAAAGGCGAAACCCTGCATTTTTTCGACATCATCGTTTTAGATAAACAGGGCCGCCGTTTTTTTGCGCCGGAACTAAAAATTACCATTCAATAATATGTTAATAGCGCAGTCCGGGATGTGATTATATTACAGCAGCTTTATGACAATAATTTTTGCCGGGAAAATAATGTTATTTAACCGGTATTTAATTTAAATTTAACCCATCTACAAAATAACATTGCCCGTTTACTAAAAACAGGGTGATACATTTTTTCAATTGCTTATTTTTATTACATCAAAAGCAGATAAAAAATAAAATAAGCCCTTTAGCAATGCTGATTTATTGAAGATGAGGCAAGATGCAGATTGGGATGTATTCCTCTTTACAGTATAACGGCAATGGTATTTTTAATATACCAGTTGATGTTGCTACAGTACGTAATGATTGGTTTGGCAATTAAAAGAATTATGTAAACGGTTATGCAAAAAAAAATTATTGTTACTATTTTTATAAACCTGTTTTGGTTAGGTTTATTTGCACAGAATAAAATAGTGGACAGTCTTATTGACTGGACTATAGCACACCCTGCTGTTGATTCCGAATACATTATTACCGTTCACCGCATCAGTTACCGGCTTAGCGAAAAAGATATAAAAAGATCTTTTGCCTATTACGAAAAAGTGGTAAGGCTGAGCGACAGCCTTAATTTTACTTATGGCAAATCGCTGGCGCAGATTAATTTAGGCATACTGCTTGGCAACTCAGCAAATTTTGAGGCAAGTAACAATGCTTATTTTAAAGCCATTAATTATGCAGAAGCCTGTGGTGCCTTGCGTTTAAAGGCTGTATCGTTAAATAATATAGGCGATAATTTAAAAACCCTGCGTGATTTTGACAGATGCAGGGAATATACAAAGTCAGCCGTTAAAATCAATATTACTCTGCAGGCCTGGAGGGGTGTTGCCATTAATTATGAACTGCTGCAGCAGTGCGACCTGGAAGAAAAATTATACGATAAGGCAAAAATAAATTTACTGGTGGGAATGCCCTTTGCCTTAAAAGCAAATGATAGTTATATACTTTCACAATTTTATTTGGGTTTTGGAAAACTACAAGCCATTGACAACAATAAAGATTCGGCGGCATATTATTTTGCCAAAGCAATGGAGCAATCAAGGCTGCAAAGCGATTTAAGAAATGAGTTACAGATTTACCTTGCGCAGGTGCAGTATTTTCCGGCAACACCTGCTGCTAAAAAAATAATACTTTTAAATAATGCCCTTGACATAGCCAGAAAAACCGGCTACATGGAAGGTCTTTCTAATACCGCACAGCAATTATCCTCAGTATATGATGGCTTAAAAAATAAAGATTCGTCTTTGTTTTTTTACAGGATATACAGGTCAGCAGCCGACTCTTTATTTTCTGAAAATAACAAACGCAATGTTATTATTAAAGAATCTGAATGGATGATTAAAAGAAAAGAAATTGAGAACAGCCACTTAACAGAATTGGCGCAAATACAACATAAGGATCTTACCATAAAAAATAGTCTGTTGCTGGCAGTGCTGATATCGTTGCTGCTCGCCATTTTTATTGCTTTTTTTATTTATAAAACTACAGATGCAAAAAAGAAACGCAGCGAGGCTTCGCTAAAACAAAAGATTGCAGAGGTACAAATGCAGGTACTGCGTGCACAAATGAATCCGCATTTTATTTTTAACAGCCTCAACAGTATTGAGAACTTTATGATGCAGAATGAAAAATGGCTGGCCAGTGATTACCTGAATAAATTTACCCGCCTTATCCGCACCATTTTAGACAGTAGTTTAAATGAGTTGATACCCGTGGTAAAAGATATGGAGGCACTAGAATTGTATATTGACCTGCAGCAGTTACGGTTTAATAATAAATTTACTTACCACACTTTTATAGACCCGCAAATAATAAGCGGCGATTATAAAGTACCCTCGCTTATTATACAACCTTTTGTAGAAAATGCTATTGAGCATGGCATTGCACACAGTGAAAAAAATGATTGTACCATATCTGTATCGGCTACTTTAAACAATGGCCACCTGCTGTACACCATTAAAGATAACGGAATTGGAAGGCAACAGGCGGCCACTT
>JAYVZR010000142.1:0-5958 GCA_043783135.1 Ferruginibacter sp.
AAGGAGAAAACAAAGAACCAAATCATTTCAAATCAGCTTCAACAAGTCTACTATTTATTGGAAGAGTTTTTTGTTGATGTATTTAGCATTTTAGTCAATAGAGACCGTCCTGGCGACTACTTATTTAGTGGTATTCTTTCATCTGAAATGCTGTTCTATCCCATTGTGTCAGATTTAAACTATGAGGCAATAATATATCCAAGTGTTCAAAAAAAGAAATATGATGAAAATTTTGCCATACGAAATGACCTAATACTTAAACGATATAATCTTATAGGTGTAGAAACAAGATTTGTTTTAGATGAATATGAAAACCTTGATCCAGCTTCGGAAGAGGTAACAACAGATCAAATTATTAGCTCATTTGGAACTAATGTTTTTGATTTCAATTCAGGAAAAATTCTATATAATGAAGAGGAGGCAAATAAAGCATTTAAACTTTTTAGGGAGCTACAGACAGGAACAGGAAAGCAGACAAGATTTGAACATGAAGGAATTCCCAAGAATATTCTCTTTAATTTGTCAGCTAAAAAACCTATCTATTCTTTAAATATTAAAAAAGAAAAAATCGGAAGAAATGACCGTGTAAATGTTATTCACCAAAATGGAGTAAGGACAGACAATGTGAAATATAAGTATGTGAAAGACGATATTGAACAAAGAAAATGTAGAGTGATCAAGTATTAAAACACGGCTAGTGGCATTTGCTCTTTACTGCTCTAAATTTAGTCTCATTCTACATTGCCAGTGTTCTCACTAAAAACTTCTTCCAATAGAATACTCTACAAAATGCCCAGTAATCCAAAAGCGATTGGATGATTTAATATTGTTAAAAAGCAATGATCGGCGAGGATTAACCACTAAATCAAAATTTATTTCCTAACATTTTTTATAGATATACTTCTTTCAATAACAGAATTTGTTTTATTTGCCTGGCCACTTATGGTAGTTTCGCTTATTACCAACTCATGCAGGGTTGCCTGCTGCATCCAACCGCTTGATGTATCCATGTAAATGTCTCCCCAATAATGAGACCTTCCTTTGGTTGCAACGTCCATATTGGCCATGGGTTTTATCAGCATGTAAAAGGAGCTTTCTCCTGAATCATATTCCAGTACAGCACATTTCTTTGCATTGATTAAACTTAACCTTTAAACAACAGGGTAATTTCGCCGTTTTTAAAATAAGAGCCTTTAGCAACCTGGCTGCCCAAATTAACCTGCGGCTGCGAATAGGAAGCTGAATGTATAATTTTGTCGCCGATGTGTTTTAAATCCTGTACCCCTTTTCCGGTGGCTGTTTTTTCGCAAAAAACATTCATCGAATGAAAATCGATAAATGCTTTATAGTTCCACTTCAGCTCCCGGCACACCATTTACAAAATCTTTCCCTTTCTTATTGTAATTTTTCTTTAAAAAAATCAATGGTTCGTTGCCAGGCAAGTTCTGCAGCCGCTTTATCATAACGTGGCGTGGTGTCGTTATGAAAACCATGGTTTACGTGGGGATATATGTAAACCGTGTATGCTTTGCCGTTAGCCTTTAAAGCAGCTTCATAAGCGGGCCAGCCATCATTAATACGGGTATCAAGCCCTGCATACTGCAGCATCAGCGGCGCCTGTATTTTGGGCACATCTTCAGCCGGTGGCTGGCTACCATAAAACGGTACAGATGCCGACAAGGTGGGAATGCGGACGGCCATCATATTGGCAATGCCACCGCCAAAGCAAAAACCTACTACACCTATCTTTCCATTACAATTACTGTTGCTCTTCAGATAGTCGTATGCAGCAATAAAATCTTCCAGCATTTCATTACGATCGCGTTTGCTTTGCATGTCCCGGCCGGCATCATCGTTACCCGGGTAGCCGCCCAGCGGAGTCAACATATCAGGAGCAATACTTATAAAACCCGCAAGGGCACATCTTTTAGCTACATCTTCAATGTAGGGGTTAAGCCCACGGTTTTCATGTACCACTACAATACCGCCTAATTTTTTTTGTGCATCAACGGGTATCGACAATAATGCCTTGATGTTGCCGCCGCCTTTTGAAGACGTGTAGTTGATGTATTCTGATTTTATGCGTGGGTCATCGGCTTTTACCTGTAAAGTGTTCTGGTAATCGGGCATCAGAAAACTCATGAGAGATGTAACGGTGATACCACCTACGGCATACACTGATAATTTTTGCACAAAGTCACGCCTGTTAATTCGGCTGTGTGCATAGTCGTCATACAAATCAAACACTTCCTGTTTGATATCTTCTTTTTTAATATTGTTCATTTCGAGTGCATTTGTAGGTACTAAAGTTAAGTAATTATAAAGAAAAAAGAAAGGGCGATTCAGCTAAAAAGAAGCTGCTGAATTTTAGGGATAAATGTTGTCTGAACTATGATTTTTTTGATTTTCATGATTACTGTGATTTATACTTTTTATTGATGAGTCTTTTAAAATTGAGGCTGGTTTCTCCAAAATTGATTAATAAACCTATTTTAAGATTATATGCTTCTAAATAATTGATAGCTTGAGCAAAATGAACATCCTCTACTATGGTGTTGGCTTTTAATTCAACAGATATAATACCTTCTACTAAAAATCAACTCTTCTTGTTCCGATTTGTTGATCCCTGTAAAAAATAAGCATCGCATGTTTCCTGCTAAAAGACAGATTTATTAAATGCATTTCTATTTCCAATGCTCTATGATAAATCACTTCCTGAAAACCATTACCTAATCTTTTATGTACATCAATTGCACATCCAATTATTTTAGATATGAGTTCAGAATATTTGTACTGTTCGTTAATCATGTATTTTTTGTTCAACGCTAATTTATTTGACTCGTTAAGTTCACCTGGCTAATCAAACTAATCACAAAAATCATAGTTCAGACAATTTACTATTTATTTCCCCCAAGCGGGCACGGGAGTAGAAGGATTAAATAATTCATCCAGGTAATAAGCCCTTCTGTAAACAAGGTTACAGGAATCGCCCAGCACATAAACGCAGGGGGAATACATTGTTATATCATTGGGGTACATGATACTTTTAGGAACCCCGTTTGGTAACTTGCCTGTATCATGATCCCTTCCTAAAATACAATGGCCCATTTCATGGAAGATAAGCGTTTCAAATTGTGTGCTGTTTTCCCAGCACTGTGGATTAGAACTGATTGAAATGGTTTTTTGAACATCATTTTGCGAAGAAATTACATTAGACTTTGCACAGTAGGGCAACTTTAGTGTGGAGTCATATCTTATAATAAGATTATTAATGTGGAGGGTATGCCCTCTTGCGGCGGCAGCTTCAATAAAGTTGGCCACGATGGGTTTAAATTCATCAGGAACATCGTACACAGGTAAAAAATCATTCGTTTTTTTACAACCAAGCAAAATGATTGCGCCAAAAATAAATAGCTTTTTAAGCATATTTTTTTTCATAAATTTTCGGTTTATTTTCAAAGCTTTAAACCTATATACGGATAAGAAAGCACTTGTGTGTTACTTTAATGATGGTGTTTGGTATTATGATAATGTTCCCTTAAAAGGTCTTCTCCAAAATCACCATTAAAATCACGCCATACGGTATGAATATGATTGGCATTGCTTTGGGTATTGTCGAACTCAATTAAAAAAGTTTTTCCCTGGATACGGTAATAATGAGGTTTGCCAAGTACCGTATCACCTGCCCACCCAAACCTTATTGCATCCATATCTTCTGTGATAACTTTTTTCATCCTGGTTTTTGCTATTTCTGTTGGCATTGAAGAAAGATAGGCCACTATTAATTTGTTTAAAATTATCTTTTGATCATGCGTCATGTCTTTGGCAAATATACCAACAGGTGCAAGGGGCCCCACCTTTTCTGCATTGGTAGACACAATATCGTTAAATGCTTTTAACTGAAACAGCGCTTTTGTTTTTTGGCCGGGCGTAAACGAATTTACCAGTTCAAACCCAAGGTCTTCTTCATCTTTTATTATACGCAGCCCTTTTTTAGAGCCGTCTTTTACAATTGCAGGATACACGCCAAAAAAGAAGGGTGCAAATGCCAGTTGATTATTGACGATTGTAAAATTGAGTGCCACATGGTGTCCGCTGAATTTCCATCCCCATACGCTGTCTTTACCGGGGTTTCCATAAACAGCTGCATAATAATTTTCAGGAATACGGTTCGGATTATTCGGCTCCAGCTCTTTTAATAAATATTCAAAACTCATGATGCTTTGTGTTCTGGTATAACCCTCGCTGCTTAAGTAGGCTTTCATCAAAGTATACAGGTACTGTTTTTGATTACTGTCAAGGTCCTTTACACAAACACCATAACGTGCAACCATTGCAGCAGGAAGATAATGCCATTCGTAACGGTTCATTTCATCAAATGGAAATACAGCTTTTTTACTTTGCACATCATTTAAAGAATTTACAAAAGCCATTGCTTTGGCAGAGCCGGAATTGTTGCCATCAATATTTTGTGCCGCTAAAGAAAACGGCAACAATAAAAGCAGAAGCAGTTTCATTATTTTATTTTTTGTTGTTATAAGTAGCATATTTAATTATTTAACTGCTGAAGGTTTTGCACCGGTTATAGCTGCCCTGTGCTGATAGTAATACAATATACATCTTCTCAATTGCTCTGGCAATACAATGATTGGGTTTCCGCTGCTGTATATTTCACCCGTCCGTTCATTGGGATTAAAATCTTTGGCACATAAAATATCGTACAGTTTAAATAAACGGATACGCCAAAAGTCAATTACATATCTTCTGCGCACTAAAATACTGCTGAACACTTCACTTTTTTTGCGGGTTTTAATACCGATACAAATACCAAATGTTCGGGTATCATCCATACTTAAATTTTTTACCAGCATGGTTTTTAAATCAAGCGCTTCAATAGAATTATCTTCTACCTGGAAGTTTAGTTCGTTTGCTGCATGCCGCATATTTATCCGAAATTCTTCCAGCAATAAGTTCCATTTTTCTTTGTCTTTTTCTTCAATTCCTTTTATAAGAATTGTTTTCCAGTTGGTACTGCAAAGCTGCTGAATACCCGTACTCATGCACAACTTACACAATTTCATTAAAAACCGCACACTAAATAATTCATCCCTTCGGTAAACACCCAGCCAGTACTTTTCTTTGTAACGGTTAAGGCCCTCATAATAGGGCAGGTTAAAGGGAGGCAGCACTACAGGGCTTTCTGCAGGTTGTATGGTAAAACTATTATTGTTAAACAAGGCAAACAATTCGTCGCCATTGGCCAATTCGGTATCAATAAATTTATCGGGATGCTGCAGAATAAGTGCCTCAATAGTTTTTGTAACATCAGCAATACTATCGGTATGGCAAAGCATGTTCCATTCGTAAATAACATTTGTTTTAGGGAACCGTATAATTAAATGCCAAAAATCGGGCAATGAAGGGGTGGCTATCCAGTTAATATTTCCGGTAAGGATCGGTGTAAAACTCTGGTTACTGTCGCAGACGTTGATCTTTATCCGTGGTAAATAATCTATCGAATTTAACACTCTTGAATAAATCGTTTCGCTTAACCAGGTATCTCCTATAAAAACATCTTCGGCAGGGTATGAACTGCATATATTTGGATGTTTACAGTGATCTATCTCATAAGCAATCTGTAAAGTATCCAGTTCTGCCGTAAAGGCATCTACATTATAATGCTCCATGTCTATCAGTAACTGCTGCCTCAGACCAAAATGAACTTCTCTTACTTTTACCTTCGTTGCTGCCAGCAAAATATTATACAAATCAGCAGGTGCAACGATACCACCTCGAAAGTTTACAAAGATTGTATTTACCATATGCCAAACATACAAATAAAATAAAACATATGGTTAGCAATGGGTGCATTTAAAATTGTCGTATGGCAGCTACGCTGCTTTTTTAATCAACGCCACCACTTTGTCCCATTGTTTATTCATTGATAGTACCCTTAGA
>JAYVZR010000143.1:0-2156 GCA_043783135.1 Ferruginibacter sp.
GAATAAAAAATAGAAATGATTTAGATGAAAAACAAAAAAAACGTTTGCGGTTAACAGTACATCTTAGTTTTACTGTGGTGTTTTTATTTTGCATCATGCTGTTTAAAGTGCTGAATGATAACAGTATTATTGATAAAATTTTAGACCTGGCCGGTTACACTTATGGCCCACTGCTCGGCCTTTTTGCTTTTGGTATTTTTACAAAACGCCAACTGCCCAATACATTTATTATAACAGTTGTTTGCTTAATTGCACCGGTGCTTTCTTATCTGCTTAGTATGAATGCCAGGACATTGTTTAATGGTTATCAAATTGGAATTGAATTATTATTAATAAACGGGCTGCTTACTTTTGCCGGGTTGTTTTTTATATCTGTTAATAAGTATGAGAATTTGTTAGCAGAGGAAAAACAGCAATTGTAATTACAGGTATTTAATCTTTTATTATGGTGGTATAAAAAAAACTAAACTGAGCGTTGAAGCATATTTGCTCAACCATTTGTGGTAAAAATAAATACCAAACTAATAGTGTTTAACAACAGAAAATAACATAAAATTAAAAGCACCATCTTAATAATTATTAAGATGGTGCTTTTAACTTAAAGTGTATATAGTTTTTAAAGGGATTAGCTAAACAAGCCACCTTTTTTCAACTCTCTTGTTCCTTCCCCTATCAAAAATCCGTTCTGATATATTTGTATTTTATAACTTCCTTTTTGGAAAGCAGTGCCGGGAACAAATCCAAATTCTACATTTTTCTTCTTAGCTGTTTCCAATGCAACAGGAACTTTTGCTGTAAACATTTTTTCTCCATCTTCTCTTGTAGTGAAAGTTCCGGATCCAGTTTTTTCTGTAGTAATAACCTTGCCATCAGGGCCTGTTACCATCACAAATAAATCGGTACTGCCTGGTAATGCAATACGGTTATCTACATCAAATGAAATCAGTAATTTATCTACACGTTTTGCAGTGGTTGATACTTTCTCTTTTCCATTACTCTTGATATTGATGGGTGTAATAACAATGTTAGAAGCATTTAAAGTAGAAGCAACATCCACTTTCTTTTCAAGTTCTTGTTTAGCAGTTGTTGTTGTTGTAAGATCCTGTGTTAATTTTTCTTTATCCTGTGTTAAAACAACTTTATCCTGGTTAAGCGTTTTATTCTCGTCTGTAAGACGTGCAATATCTGCTTCCATGGTAGTTATTTTACCATTCAAATCGGCAATTAAATTTTTAGCCCTTGAAAGTTCGGCAGCAGTTGCATTTTTCTTATTTAAGATGCTGCGTATTTCTGATTTTACTTTAGCTATTTCGCCGTTTTTCGCCGTTAACTTACTGTTCATTGTTGTATTAACAGTAGCCATAGAATCAAGCCTGGAAAGGGATGCGTCAAAGTTTTTCTGTACATCACTTTTTTCGTCAGATACTTTTGCAATCTGCGTTTGTTGATGTTGTATTTGTTCGCCAGTTTTACTTTTGTCTGTAATAGTGTATGCACTTACACCCACTAAACAAGCAGCCAGTACGCCAATAATTACATTTTTATACGACTTCTGTTGCGGCTCTTTTTGAATTGAGGTTGACTCAAAATTTGTAGTACTCATAAAATATAGTTTTTTACGATTAATTAATAATTTTTAAAAAAGAAATTCAATAAATATTTTCGGAAGCTTCTTCTACCATAATTCCGAAAACCGTGCCATAAATTATTTTGTAAAAAAAAAATATCTTTTCTTTTACACTTTATTAACGTTTTAAAGGAAGTGGCAGCGGCAGAAAAAAAGACCTATTAATTGCTGATTGGTATAGTGATTTTGTAAAAGGAATACTTGAATCCAGTTAAGGAAAATTGGTAGGTGGGTTGTAATAATTTTTTTTTCAGGGGGAAATGTGTAGATAAATTTCAGCAATAATTGCTGTTAAAAAAGGGATGGCTGAAAATAAAAAAAGGCCAGTATAGAAATACAGCCCGTTTTAAATCCAATATCCTATGAAAAACCAACATAGTAACGTAGCCGCCAAATAAATATTGCAGGGGGAAAATTATTTTAATAAAGGTAATTAACCTGTTGTGCGGTTAGAAAATAATTTAAAAAAAGATGTTGTGCGGCCATAGTTTAGTATAGTTTTTGCTTGTAATAGTTTGAACATCAATTA
>JAYVZR010000144.1:0-5946 GCA_043783135.1 Ferruginibacter sp.
CGGAATTGAGTTTTGATATTATTATGAAAGAAAAAGCAGAAGGTGTTTCATATGAGTTGGCCAATACCATTAAAAATAAACTTACTCAGTTACGCAATGATCCTTCTGCAATGAATAAGCAGGTATTTGCATTATTGGCACTAAGCCGTTTTATAGCAGATCAGAGCCAGGATTATTTCGGCGGCAATGGTACTGCCAACACAAACTTCTTGGCCAATGAAAGTGTAAGCGGTTTTTTAAATGCAGCAGTAAACGAGATTGCAGCCGATCTTATTAAAGGAGTAGATATTGATATCAATCTTAAGACTATAAATGATGATCCTTCGGCGGTAAGAACCGATCTGAATATTATGCTTGGTAAAGCATTTTTAAATGACAGGCTTAACGTATCGTTTGGTAAAAACTTTACAGTAGATGGCAATGACCCGTCCGTTAAAGGCAGAAGAGGTGAAAACAGCAATATTGAGTTTATACCAGATGTAAATACAACCTACAAACTGTCAGCAGACGGAAAATACATGATGAGGGCTTACAGGCGTTCCCAATATGAAGCTATTATGGATGGTTATTTTATTGAAACAGGGCTTGCATTTTCATTTACAATGGACTATGATAAGTTTAAAGAAATAGTTAGCAAAAAAAAGAAATAACGAAACAAGGAATGACAATGAAATTCAGAATATGGATAATTATTTTATTGGTAACAATATCATCCTGCTCCATACAAAAACATTTACCAAAAGATACATACCTATATAACGGTTCAGAAATTAATATCAAAAAGACGCCGGATAACAAAACAAAATCTGGCCCGGTAAAAAAATATTTGCAAAAAACTACTTTCCCAACAAAAAATAAAATGATTTTTGGGTATGCTTATAAAGTTGGTTTTTGGTATGCCCTGGGAGAACCTAAAAAGCAAAAAGGATTTAAGTTTTGGCTGCTTAAACAATTCGGCGAACCCCCTGTGTTAAGTAATAAGGTTGACCTTAAGGCTAATGCAGATAACATGCAGGCCTATCTGGAAAATAAAGGATATTTTAAATCTTCCATAACTGACTCTACAAAAATTAAGGGATATAAAATGACGGCAGTTTATAATGTACTTCTTACAAGGCCATATTTTATTGATACTATTAAATGGATTCTTGATTCCAGCAAACTAAGCCAGGATATTTTTGCCAGTAAAAACAAAGATGCATTTGTTAAAAAAAATCAGCAATTTGACCTGGAAAACATTAAAGCTGAAGATAAGAGAATGGATATATATCTTAAAAAAAAGGGGTATTACTTTTTTAGCCCTGGTTATATTAAAACGTATGTAGATACTACAAATGGCAGTAATAAGGCCAACCTGTTTTTTAGTGTAAAAAAAGATATCCCGCTTAATGCCACCTTGCCGCAAACCATTAATTCCATTACTATTTTTCCTAATTACACGTTATTGAATCCACCGCCTGATACAAGTAAACAGGGCATGTTTGAATACGATGGAATATTTATAAGGGATACCGTAAAAAATTTCAGGCCATATGCATTGGTGCATTCAATTAATTATCGTTCAGGGTCAATATATAATATAGAGGAACATAATGAATCTTTAAACCGGCTAATCAATCTCGGGGCTTTAAAATTTGTAAAGAACCGGTATCAGCAAGTGGGTGATTCAACTGATCCTTCCAAATTAAATGTTTATTATTATTTAACTCCATATAAAAAGAAAACCATTACAACGGAAATTGGGGGCTTTTCAAAATCTAACTCTTTTACCGGGGCACAGCTAAACCTTAATTGGAAAAACAGGAATCTTTTTAAAGGTGCTGAACAGTTAAACGTAAATACATTTGGTGCTTTTGAAGTTTCCTCCAAGGACAGTCTAAGAAAAAACAATAATTTTCGGTTAGGCACCGAAGTGTCGCTGTCGATACCCCGTATTATTTCCCCTATTAAAATAAATAATAGCCGAAACTTTTTGCCAGCTACTAAATTTTCTTTTGGGTACGTTTGGCAGCGGCGGCAATTATTATATACCAATAATTTTTTACGCTTTCAATACGTGCTGAACTGGAAGAAAAAAAGCAGTATAGAACACAGCTTTTCTCCTCTTACTATTACTGTTAACAACACCTCAAAATTATCCGAAGAATATCTGCAGATAGTAAACAAGTACCCGGTACTGCAATATGCTAACAAACCTGAATTAATCGTGGGTGCATTTTATAATTATTTATATACAAGCAAAGACCCGAATGCAAAAAATATATATTATTTTGTAGGAAATATTGATGTTTCAGGAAATATTTTAGGGCTTATAAAAAAACCCGATAGTATATTCAGCAAAAAAATTGCTGGAGCCTACTTTACACAGTTCGGAAAAATCGATGTTGATTTTAGGTATCTGCGCAAGTTGCAGGAAAACACATATTTAGCAAACAGAATTTTTGTGGGCATTGGTCTTCCTTATGGCAATTCTGGATATATTCCTTTTTCGAGGCAATACATCATTGGGGGTGCTGCCAGTTTAAGAGGTTTTCCTCCAAGGCAACTGGGGCCGGGAAGTGTTAAAACAACTGCAGATCAGCAAGTATCTTACCCACAAATTGGCGGCGATTTTAAATTAGAATTACAAACCGAATTACGTTTTCCTTTGGTAGCACAATTAAGAGGTGCCGTATTTGCAGAAACTGGTAATATCTGGACAAGAACTGATTTGTTATACGGAAAAAGCGGTATGTTAACGAGCCAGTTTTTAAGTCAGCTGGCTGTAGATGGTGGTGTAGGCTTGCGGTTAGATGTAAAAATATTGATACTTCGTTTAGATGTAGCCATACCTTTTAGAAAACCGTGGCTTCCTGCCGGCTCCGAGTGGTTAAACAATTTTGATTTTGGTAATAGTACGTGGCGAAAAGATAACCTTGTTTTTAATTTAGGTTTTGGGTATCCGTTTTAAAGGTTGCTTTTTTATAACATAACCAATGCAAATAGCAAAATAAAAATCAGGCTTGAAATACTTAATACAATACTTAGCAAAGAAAAGCTGCGATATGTTTCCTGCATGCTTAAACCGCTGAATTGAGCAATTACCCAAAAGTAAGCATCGTTTGCATGACTAACCATCATAGCTCCTGCAGCAGTTGCGCTTAGCAATAAAGATAACTGCAGAGGTTCTTTAAACCCTGCAATAAAAGCAATGGGCGATAATATAGATGTAGCCACAATAATGGCAGAGGTTGTAGACCCCTGTGCTGTTTTTAATAAACATCCAATGGCATAAGCTATCAATAAAAATGCAATGGGAGAAAAGCTTCCGCTACTCACCCACTGTTGAACAATATCTGCCAAAGGTGTTTTCTTTAATACATTACCAAACACCCCGCCAGCCCCAACAAGTATAAGAATAGGGCCCGAATGACTGACTGCCTCAACCATCCAGCTATTGAAAAGTTTGGAGCCTTTTTCTTTTACAAGTAATAATGAAAATAGCAATCCCACCAATAACGCTATCACAGGACTACCAAAAAACACCAATAAATTTTTCATCTTAGCAGGGATGGGTAATAGTTCAGCAGCAGAGCCCGCTGCGATTAATAATACAGGAACAATTACCGGCAATATACTTTTCCAAAATACAGGCAATTGTTGTAGCTCACCTTCTTTTACATCGTCTGTTGTTTGGTATTGATTGATCTTGTTCAAAAACCTGGAAGCAAATAACCAGCACATAATTGTGGTGGGAATACTAATTAACAAGCCGGTTAAAATAACTGTACCAAGATGCTGACCAAGCCCGAGGTTGGCAGCACCGGCCAATGAACCGGGATGCGGTGGCAATAAAGTATGTGTGATGTATAGGCCGCCTGCCAGGCCATTTACAATTGCTGTGTATGATTTTTTACTTTCCCTGCTTAAGGGTTTTGTTAATCCATTTAAAATAACAAAGCCACTATCACAAAATATTGGAATACCCACCACCGTGCCGATAACTGTAATGGCTAAAACAGGTTTATCTTTTCCAAAAAACCGAATGATGGCATCTGCAATACATAAAGTGGCGCCGCTTTTTTCCAGCACTGTACCAATCAAAGTACCCAATACTACAACCAGTCCAATATGTGTCATCATATTTCCAAAACCTTCGTTGGCGGTAAGCGCAATATCTTTTAAAGGCAATCCTGCCACCAGCCCTGTAAACAAAGCCGCTATCAGTAATGCCAGAAAAGGATGCCATTTAAAGCGGGAGCAAGCAATTACAATAAATAAAATTGCGGCAGCTATAATCAATAAAAGAGGAAGGCCTGTAACCATTGAATAGCTAAATTAATGGATAATTGTTTAATGGATAATTGATAATTTTAAATGGAGAGCCGGATTTTATTAACCATCCCAACAGATAATTTTAAATAAATGCAAGCACCAACAACTTCAAAAATTATTAATTATTAATTACTTTTGAATTTTATTCTACAATTATCACCACAATATCCATCACGTTAGTTTGTGTGGGGCCTGTTTTTATCAATCCGCCCGTCTGTTCAAAAAAATGGTAAGCATTGTGGTTGTGCAAATGTTCATTTGCATCGAGTTTAATTTCATTATTTAATAAAATGGTCTGACTATCTACCATTGCGCCTGCTGCATCTGTAGGCCCATCGGTGCCATCTGTACCGGCAGATAAAAAGGTAATTTTATTGGTTGAAGGTCTTTCTTCATTGCAACTTAATTCCAGATAAGCGCTTAATGCCATTTGCTGATTACGGCCCCCTTTACCATTCCCTGTAACAGTTACTGTAGTTTCTCCTCCAAAAACAAAACAAGCAGGCTTGCTGCCTGAATATTGTATGCATTCTTTTATTAGCTCACGGCCAACAGTAGACGTATCTCCTTTTAGGCTGTTGCTTGCAGCACCAATATAATAACCACGCTCTATTGCCTTTGCCTTCGCAGCTTCCAATGCTATACTATTACTGCCTATAATTTTATTGTAACTGTTTTTAAATATATCATCACCTGCTTTTGGCGTATCCTTTATTATTCCTTTAACTCCATTATCAATATGCGCAATAATTGAATCCGGTAAGTGGCTTAGTAAATCGTATTTTTTAAGTATTGTGCAGGCATCTTCAAAGGTAGTATTGTCGGGTACAGTTGGGCCGCTGGCTATCACTGATAAATCATCGCCAGGTACATCAGAAACGATGACTGAAAAAAAACTGGTTTGCGGTGCATGGCACAATAATTGCCCTCCTTTAATGGCAGACATGTGTTTACGCACCGTATTCATTTCATAAATATCTGCGCCTGATTTAAGCAGCAGCTCAAAGGTTTGTTGAATATCATTTAGTGTTGCAGCCTGTGGAATATCTATCCATAATGCAGAGGCGCCTCCACTTATAAGGCAAATAACAATATCATTTTTGACTGCCTGTTGTAATAAGCTAATTATATCTGCTGTTGCCTTCACACCATTTTCATCGGGTACAGGGTGAGCTGCTTCTTTACAAATTATTTTTTGCAGTGGTAAAGAATGACCGTATTTAGTGACTACTATACCTGCGGTTAATAAATCACCTAAAATTCCCTCTGTTGTTTTGGCCATGGCTGCGCTGGCTTTTCCTGCACCAATTACATAAATGTTTTGTAAAAAATTTATTGCAAATTGCTGGTCAAAAATATGCAGCATACCATCTTCAATAAATAAATGCTCAGGAATTAATTGAGCCGGCTGAACAGCTGCCACAGCAGTATTAAATATATGTAGGGCATTTTGCCTGGCAATCATTTTTATTATCTATTGGTGTGGTCTCACAACTTACAATAAAAATTTTAAAGGATACATTTTGCCCAATACAATTTACCTGCAGTATTCAAAAAAATATGAAAACAAAATTAAGCTCAAAAAAATACCCGCTTTATTGATTACAGTAAAGCGGGTATTAGTATATAAAT
>JAYVZR010000145.1:0-2148 GCA_043783135.1 Ferruginibacter sp.
ATGGATGATGTGGGCATATTAAATATCGCAAAAAATACTACCGCAGATTACAACATGATTGCAGCAGAACTGAATGCTGAAAAAATATTTTTGTTTGGCATTGAAACCAGTGATATTAAACTCCCCTTATCATTTCCCAATTACCAGGTGCAGCATTACAACAATCAAATTTATCTTTCGGCACCACCCTTATCAAATCTTCAGCACGATAAAGCAGAGAAAACAAAACTGTGGAATTGCCTGAAACAAATTTTTTCAATTTAGTGTATGATCAGCCAATTGATATTTGCCAGCAACAATCAAAATAAAGTAACAGAAATAAAAAAAGTACTGGGCAATTTGTTTGAAGTATTGTCTTTAAAAGAAGCTGGCATAGAAATAGAAATACCCGAACCTTATGATACGCTGGAAGAAAATGCCGCTACAAAATCAAGCACCATTTTTAAGCTTACCGGCAGTAATTGTTTTAGTGAAGACACTGGTTTATTTGTAGATGCACTCAACGGGGAGCCGGGGGTAAAAAGTGCCAGGTATGCCGGGGAGCCATCATCGAATAAAGCAAATATTGATAAACTGCTTTTGAATTTATGCACCAATAATAACAGAAACGCAAGGTTCAGGACGATTATCTCACTAATATTAAATGGAGAGGAACATCGGTTTGAAGGCGTGTGTGAAGGGTTGATTTTAAAGGCTTCTGTTGGTGAATATGGGTTTGGCTACGATGCGGTGTTTATGCCGACTGGTAGCAAAAAAAGTTTTGCCCAAATGGAAATAGATGAAAAAAATATTTATAGCCATCGCAAAAAAGCAATGGTAAAACTTATTGATTTTCTTTCCTGAAAAAAATAAAATACCTCAATGAGCCGGATAAAAATTGAAATGCCTGATACAAAACTTGCGGAAATAAAAGTACCCGTCCGCATCTCTGATATTAACTACGGCAACCATGTGGGCAATGATGCATTTGTTTCCATCATCCATGAAGCAAGGCTGCAATGGCTGCGGCAAAATAGTTTTACAGAATTAAATGCTGGGGGTGCCGGGTTGATAATGGGTGACCTTATAATTGAATTTAAAAATGAATCTTTTTATGGAGATATTATTACGGTGGCAATTTATCCGGGAGACATTGCAAGGGTAAGTTTTGAATTATTTTATCAGTTAACTATCATTAAAAATAATGCTGTAATTATATTAGCCAATGCAAAAACGGGGATGATATATTACAATTATCAAACTAAAAAACCGGTATCATTAACCGATGAAATAAAAGTTTTATTAGCAGGTAAATAATCAATCGCTGTTCCAGATACGCCAGCTTTCTTCTGCCTGCAGCAACAGCATTTCATATCCATTTTCAGTTACAGCCCCCTTCTTTTCCCCTTCTGATAAAAACATTGTTTTGTTAGGTTTATACACCAAATCATACAGATAATTATTGTGGTTTATAAACTGGTAAGGTATAGCAGGGGCAACACTTTCATTGGGATACATCCCAACCGGGGAACAGTTTATAATTACAGGATACCCGTTTATTTTATCTTCATTAATATCTGTGTAATTAATAAAGCCCGGTTGTGCAATTTCATTTCTTGTTACTACTAAAAAACTGATACCAATTTTTTCAAGAACATATTGTACTGCCTTGGAAGCACCGCCTGTGCCCAACACCAATGCCTTTGTATGATTTTGCTGCAGCAGCTTAATAAAAGATTTTTCAAAACCAACAATATCGGTATTGTAAGCAGTTAATTTTCCATCTTTAATTTTTATGCTGTTAGTAGCACCGATAGCTTTTACTTCTTGCGATAAAGTATTAATAAATTTAAGTACCTGCTCTTTGTATGGAATGGTTACGCTTAATCCTTTTAATGTAGGATTGGCTTTTAATAAAGCTGGAAATTCATCAATAGCAGCAATAGGAAAAGCTTCAAACCTGCAGTCAGTGATTTTCTCTCTCTCAAATTTTTCAGTAAAATATTGTTTTGAAAAAGAATGCCCCAGGGGATAACCTATCAATCCAAATAGTTTCATACAATTTATTAAAAGGAAATGACGAAAGCCTTTGAAATTATTTTCAGTTTTTATCTAAGTATAAATCGAAAGTGTCCCCACGCAAACCAATCCGCATGGTTTCCAGGGCAA
>JAYVZR010000146.1:0-5929 GCA_043783135.1 Ferruginibacter sp.
TCTAAATTAACCCCGGCATTAATGCCGGGGTTAATTTAGAATAAAATTTTAGCCCAATAAAGGATATTACAAATAACTCAAACAGTTTCTAAATACAAACAATGAAATTTTGATTAAAATAATTTTCTTGTTTCAGTTGGTGAAAGGCTAACCATTAATCAGCACCAATGATTCCTAATAATAAAGTAGATCTTCTGAACAGCTATGATGGTATCCGGCCACTTTTACCGGTATAAAATGTTGGAATATTTATACAAAAAAACCAGCTTGGTAAAGCTGGTTATAAAAAATTAAAAAAGAAATAAATTACATTTTGCCCATAACAAACATCGGTCCTTTAGGCGATACATTACCTGCGTTATCTTCAAGTGTTACAGCAAATGCTTGTACTTTTCCAAAAGTTTTCATTTTTTGAATACGGTACTTATCGCCTTTTTTAGAAGTTAAAATCATACCTCCATCAACCGGCTTGCCATCCACTATACCCCACAACTGGTATTGCTTGCCTTCCGGCGCATCTGGTAAATTGCTTGGGTCAATATATACCTCACCTGTATTGGCCATCCAGAAAATTTTAGCTGCGGCATCCGGCGCAGCTTCTAAACCATGTAAGGCAACGGGTTGACTGAATTTACTCTGCACCACTTTCATGTCACCCTTCATTATGTTATTCTCGTCTTTTAAACCTGCCAGTTCCTGCTGTGCTATTTTATTTTCATCCTTTAAACCCGCCAGCTCCTGTTGTGTCTGTTCTAAGTTTTTTACAGTGCTGATATTTTTATTATACATCACCATATTTAAAGCTATACTTCCCAATAAAAGGGCTAAGGAAGCAGCAGTGGCAAATTTCCCGTAACCCATAGGTACAACTTTTGCAGTGTTGTTTGCAGAGCTATTGCTTGATGCATCTATTTTAACCAGTTTAACCTCGCTAACACTATCATTAATACGTGCAAATATTTTTTCTTTTACAGAAGGGTTCGGCGCAACACCATGGGCTTTGGCATACGCTTCCATACTGGCTTCTATTTGCGCCAGTTCTGCTGCCACTTCAGGATATTGTGCTGCATATTGCTGTACCTGCTTAGCCTCTTCTGTAGTAGCTAAACCCGTAGCGTATAACTCCAATAATCCTGATAATATGATGTCGTTTGGTTCCAATTAATTTTGTACTATTTTTCTTAATTCAATAATGGCTGTTCGCATCCTGGTTTTTACAGTACCGAGTGGAATACCCACTTCTTTTGCAATTTCATCCTGCGTATACCCGTTAAAATAAGCCATATCAATAATAATCCTTTGCTCCGGTTTTAAATTAGCAAGTTGCTTTTGTATACCCATCGAATCAAATTTACTAATGCTAAAACTGTTGTCCTGCAGGTTATTTACGGAATTTTCATCTGCCGAGATTTTACTTTGCTTTTTATAACCCTTACTACGTAGCGTATCAATAGTAAGATTCCTGGTTAAATTAAGCATCCAGGTAAATAATCTTCCTTTTGATTTATCGTAGCTGGAAAAGTTGAGCCATATCTTTACAAAAGCTTCCTGCAGTATGTCTTCTGTGAGAGTAACATCTTCTACCATCCGGTAAATAATATTATTTAGGGCAGCAGCGTAATTGTCGTATAAATACGAAAATGCCTGCTTATCCTGGCTTTGCAATAACGCCACCAGCTCCTCTTCATTATATTTATTGGTATCGTCCAAAAATGTATGTTCTTAACTTAAGATGCTAAAAATAGCCATTTTTAAAATACCTTTCGGGTAATCACCTAATAATAAATTAAATGTTTCAAAAAGCCGTTCCGGTTTTACCTGCAATTAATATCGGGCTTACTATTGAATTTTATAAATGTAAGCTGGGCTTTACTGCAAAAAATTTTGGCAACTATGCAATATTAAAATACCACGATGTGGAAATACATGTATGTATGGTTGACAGCAAGAAAAAAGCAGAACCTGCATCCTGTTATATTTTTGTAGATAATGTTGAAGACCTGTATGCCGATTTGGGTGCCCAGGAATTGATTTACCCCAAGGGGCAATTAGTAAAAAAACCAAGAGGTTTTAAAGAGTTTACCATAAAAGACAATAATGGAAATATTATACATTTTGGGCAAAAAAGTTGAAAGCAAATATCTAGTGAGAGAGAATAAATACATTGTCACGATTCGTAAAACCTAAAGTTGCATCATTAAAAATGACAGTTCACAAATTTATATCCCTTCTGACTTTCCTATTCTTTCCTTAATGACAAACAACATGCTGACACAAAATAAGAAGATGCAGCAGAATTCTTGATAACAAGTAAGGACTATTTAAAGCTATTAAAGGCACAATACAAATAACGGCGGCAAGCGGTTTGGCAATATAGCGGAGCGACGAATATATTCTCAGCTTTTTGTGTTTGGCTTGTAAACTATATTGCCTGTACCTCGTAAACAGGGCTAAACAAAAATATTTTACCCGTTGCTACTTCTACACATTTAAAACGCTTGCGTACTCTTTCTGCTTTTGTAAAAATCCTACCTCCTTTTATTTTAAAGGTTGCGCCGGCTGGTAAACTTTCTATCAAAAGAACACCTTCTTGTTTTTTATCGTACAGGTGCAATACCCTTAACAATGCTTCATCTGCACAACTGCTGGCAGCGGGGTTATGAAGGCTTTTAATTAATGTTTGCTGAATATCTGTTGGGAAAATTTTTTTGTCTATAAACCTTGCCAATACTTTACCAAATTCATGCTTCCATTCTTTTCCATGAGCCTGAACCCTATGCCCAAACCGCTCATAGGTAAATAAATGTGCCAGTTCGTGTAAAAGTGTAATTAAAAAAGCAAAGGTATTGAGGTTACCATTTACGCTTATACGGTGATTATTACCGCCATAAGAATTGCGGTAATCGCCCAGCACCGATTGACGTTCACGGGTAATAGTCAGTTGCACTTTATAATGAAGCAGGTAATAGGAGACCTCTTCAAAACTTCCTTCGGGTAAATAATTTTTTAGCTGTTGTAATGGAGCTTCCTGCTTAGGCATTCTTTTGACGATTCAGTTTTGTAATCTGCATCACTTCTACCACAAGGTAAATAAGGTAAATAAACATAGCTGCAATTACTGAAGCCTTGCTAAACTTATCTTTCATTATAAACCAGTAAATAAATATAGCAATAATACAAGTAAACATTTTAATCATCATACCAGCCATTACACTTCTTACAAAAACATTGGGGTTTTTGTTTTGCAAAGCCCGTTGTTGAATAAAAAAAGTAACCAGTGCAAGCAGCAGAAATAAAATATTGGCAATTTTCAATACATCAGTATCTATTTCCCATTTTACCAATAGTGTTTCAGCCAAAATAAAAAAACCATTACAAAAAATAAATACCAACAACAATGGTAATAATAAATTTCTTTTTGCCTTCATTAAAAACCATTGGTTTAATAATTAATTATTGATTAACTGCAGTGGCCAGTTCTACATTTAACTCTACTACGTTTGCACCCATATGGCAACGTCCGTTAAATGTAGCTGTTGGTTCAACTTCCAGCTTACCGGCATAAATATCACCATCTATATTACATTTGCCTCTTAACTGAAGCACTTCTTTTATATCCATCTGGCCTGTTACTTTTCCAAGCACATCCGCATTTTTGCCTTTTACAGCACCTTCTACATAGCCTTCAGCGCCAATTAAAACTTTGGCTTTGCCAATAAGGTTTCCAATTAAGGTACCATCAATTCTGATATCGCCACTGCTTTCAATATCGCCATTGATTGTAGTGCCTGCACCAATAATTGTTGTACTGCCATTAGGGGTTTCATCGGATTTGGTTTTTGAATTGAACATGTGGTTGATTTTTTAGGTTTGGAAGTTATTGAATTGAAAATTTTCTAAAAGCAATTGTTATTTATAAAAAGTTCTTGTTTTTTCAAATTAGGCAAAATTATTATCCCAACAAATCATATACACCTTTAAATTCATCTATTGCAGTTCTGTATAAAACTATTATTCCATATGTAGCTTCTATTTTTTTATTTTAATTAACAACGTTAAAATAATAATCATGGTATGCCGTTAACATAAAGTTTTTTTATTCGTTCGTATTATCCTCTTTTGGCAAGTCTAATTTATTGGTATCCAGCGTAGACAGTTTTCCTTCCAAAACCTTTTTAAGATCATCTAAATATTGCTGTTTAAACTTCATGGCATTTTCCATCGAGTCGGTCCTTATTTTAAGTTGCCTGAATTCTTTTGCCTGCCGGGCATCTCCATAACCCACACCAGGTAAATAATATTTTATTGGTGTAAAAACTATTAAGGCTACCGTTAATATGGTAAGTAAAACAAAAACACTGCTTAGCACAATATATACACTTAGCCGGCTAAGACGAAACTTTACTACTTCCTCATAAGTATCTTCATTCATTACCACCAGTAAATACCTGTTGCGTAATCGTTTTAATGTACTGTTTGCATCTAAATTTGCCATATTTCTTTATTGGATGTTAAAAATAAGAAACCAATAGCATTATACGTTACAAATTGGACAAAATAACCGATATTTAGCCGCTTTATTTAATCAATTATTCATGCAAAAAAGGATCTTGTTACCTCTATTGTTGTCATTTGTTCTGTTGGCAGTTGCAAACAGTGCTTTTGCGCAACCGATATGGACCATCAATTTGCTTGATACAACCAAAAGAGCCAAAAAATTTGAGGATAGAAAACTGGCTTCTGAAAAAACAGATGAAACCAAGTTTACTGTGCCCAGGCATGTTTTTCAAAATAATTTTACGCATTATAATTTTTACTTTAATGCCAATAATAAAATAAATACTATTATTGAAATAGCCAAGGGGGCACAAAAAGATAATTTTACCAAACTACTTAGTTATTACCCATATAGCTTAGAAAATACCGCTTCACAACAAATACAATTAGACTCGGTTATTTATAAAGCCACTTCAGGTATTTTACTACATGATTTACGTAATGACTGGGTAGATAATATGTACCTGTTGTTAGGTGAGGCATATTATTTTAGGAAGATTTTTGATTCGGCTGCAGCTACTTTTCAATTTATTAACTACAATCTTTTTCCTCGAAAAAAAGGTGAAGATGATAACCATATTGTAGGTACCAACGATGCTTCAAGCAATGGTATTTTAAGCATTGCCAATAAAGAAGACCTTAATATTCTGCAAAAAGTAGCAGCAATGCCACCCAGCAGAAACGATGCATTGATATGGATTATACGCACCTTAATTGAACAGAATGAAATGTCGCAGGCTTCCTCGCTGATCAATACTTTACAGCATGACCCCAATATGCCCAAACGCCTTATAGACGATTTGGCTGAAGTAAATGGTTACTGGTTTTATAAACAAACTATTTATGATAGTGCTGCTGTAAATTTAGAAAAGTCGTTAAGCAATTCACTAACAAAACAAGACCAGGCAAGGTCTGAATATTTACTGGGGCAACTATATGAAAAAACCCGCCAGTATGATAAGGCTGTTGTTTCTTATAACAATGCATCAAAGCATACTACCAATCAACTGATGGATATTTATGCCCAGCTTAACATTGCAAAAATGATGAGAGGCTTTGATTCTATCGAATTGAAAAAAAGTATTGACAACCTTGTAAAGATGGCTAAAAAAGATAAGTTTGAACCTTATCGTGATCTCATTTATTATTCAACGGGAGATTTGGCATTAGAAAGGCCCGACACCAATACAGCAGTAGTATATTATAGTAAGAGTATACAATACAACACATCGAATATAAATCTTTATAATAAAGCCTATTTAAAATTAGCTGATATTGCTTACGCCCGCAAACAATATAAATTGGCCTTTGCATATTACGACAGTTTACAAACCGGAGATACTTCACTTAATGACAGGTTAGCAGAAATACA
>JAYVZR010000147.1:0-15228 GCA_043783135.1 Ferruginibacter sp.
CCTGCAGACATTATAATATTGGCACCGTATGCCAGAGAAAAAGTACGGCATTCGGTGTTTTTCCCATCCACTTGCTAAACGATGGAAAAAAAGAAATAGTTTTTGAAGGTATGAAAGACCCATTTTATGCAGTAGACAGCAGGGACTACCAGGTTATTGAACCAAAGCATAATCAATTAATGGAGATGGGTGCTACTGTTTTAGCCATCGAAAAAGAACGCCCGCATATTCAATTGGAAAGGGCTATTATGGCGGTACGTTTTAATGAATATATGATTGGCACACAGTTTCATCCGGAAGCTGATGCCGTGGGGATGAGCATGTATCTTCAGACTGCAGAAAAAAAGAAAACTGTTATTGAAAATTATGGCGAAGAAAAATGGGCCAGCATGATTGAGCAATTGAACGATCCCGATAAAATCATATTTACCTACCAACACATCCTGCCTAAGTTTTTACAATTTTCTGTGCAAAGTTTGCAGGCTGTAGAAATATAATGCTGTTTTTATTGAGTCCAATTCAAATTGTTACTCCTGATTTCGGCCTGTGGGGACACCGGCCGAGGCTGAGACGTGGTTGGTGTCCACACCAACCACTTGTTGCTGCGACAATTTGAATTGCACCGTTTTATAGATTGCATAGTATGATTATTATGATTATTTTTAATCCCCGTAATACCATCAATTACAATCATTATGCAAAAAGAGTTAAGAGATGCATTTAATAAAGGTTTTTCGGAAGAAAAATATGCAGCATATATACATGAGTTAGAAAATCTTCATCCGGGAACTCTTGATTTCAGGATTGCCGAAACGCCCATTTTTATCCCAAAAGATTTTACACAAAAAATGTTAGGTGCCTGTGAAGATATTATCGACATTTTAGTTGCGCCAAATTTTAAGGCACTCACCAAAAAATCGATTCCGCCGGGTAGTATCGTTGCTCCTGAAAAAGATCATGCAGAATTTATTGCTTTTGATTTTGGTATTTGCGAAAATGATAATGGTATTTTAGAACCTCAATTAATAGAAATGCAGGGATTTCCTACCCTGTTTGCATTTCAGGCTTTTCATACCGCTATTACGAGAAAGTATGCGAATGTACCAGCAACATACAACGCTTATTTAAATGGATATACCGAAGCTACTTACCTGCAATTATTAAAAGAAATAATTGTTGGTGATGCCGATCCGGAAAATGTTATCCTGTTGGAAATATATCCGGAGCAGCAAAAAACTAGGATCGATTTTTACTGTACAGAAGATACACTGGGTATAAAAACTGTTTGCCTTACTAAATTGATTGGTGAAGGCAATCAGTTATTTTATGAAAATGACGGAAAAAAAATACTAATAAAAAAAATCTATAACCGGCTTATTTTTGATGACCTTCATCAGCAAAAAGACCTGGGTAATATTATTGATATTACATATCCATGGGATGTTGAATGGATACCCCACCCTAACTGGTTTTACCGCATCAGCAAATACACTTTGCCGCTAATTGACAATCCTTATGTACCACCAACATTTTATTTAAATGAATTAAAAGAGCTTCCTGCTGACCTCGAAAATTATGTATTAAAGCCATTGTTTTCTTTTGCCGGCATGGGTGTAATTATTGATATTACAAAAAAAGATATTGATACTGTTACCGATCCGGAAAACTGGATATTGCAACAAAAGGTAAAATATGCAGATGTAATTGAAACGCCCGATATGCCCGCCAAAGCAGAGATAAGGCTATTTTATTTTTGGAAAAAAGACTGGGCCCGGCCAATAGCAGTCCATAATTTATCAAGGTTAAGCAAAGGCAAAATGATTGGTACCCGGTATAATAAAGATAAAAACTGGGTAGGCGGCAGCGTGGCTTTTTTTGAGCGGTAAAGTGGTGAATGGTCAATTGTGAATGGTGAATAATTGACCATCTGCTATCCAGGTAATCTGGCCAAGGAAGAAACTTTCTTTTTAAATTTAAAATTTTTTATTACTTGCTACTTTAATCTTATAAAACATTACAAATGATAAATGGACCGGTAAGATTTGTTTATTACCTTAATAAGCTACAAGTGCTGCTAAATAAAGCAGCTCAACAAAAAAACCCGGCATTATGGTTGTATAAAAATGATGCCCGTACCCCTTTATTTATGCTGGAGGCATTGTGTAAACTATATGCTAAAATTCATAATAAAAATAAATTTACCAAACTGAAAGACCAGTTTAAATTACTGGAAGATACAATAGGCGCCATCGATTATTATGATAATATCGCAAAAGATGTTGGTACCATTAATAAAATACCAGCTGAAGTTACCAGCTATTTATTGGCACAAACAAGGGAAAAAATACAAAGCCTTAATGAAATACTGGTTGAAAAAAAATGGATATCACCCGATAACAGCCGCATTAAAAAAATACAGGGCAAATTAAATGAGGCAGACTGGCTTAATGAAAAAGAAGAGATAAAAGCCATCAATGAATTTTATGGAGAAGCTATTTACGATATTACCGAATTTATACAAACCGATGCATTTCATTTTGATAATGTTGAAGCCGATGTACATGAACTAAGGCGAAAGCTGCGCTGGCTGAGCATTTATCCACAAGCGTTATTGGGTTGTATACAGCTTAGTAAAAATAAAACCACACCAAAACACCTGGCAAAATACCTTACTAAAGAAATAACAGGCTCGGCATTTAACAAAATGCCCGATGCTGGCGATAACAGGTATTTTTTACTGCTGGAACAAAGTTGTTTTTATTCGCTTAGCTGGATGATTGCAGCATTGGGCAAAATAAAGGACAAGGGTTTACATGTTATTGCTGTTAAAGAAGCGGTATTACAAACAACTTCATTAACAGATGCGGATGCGGCTAAAAAAACGTATAGTTTATTGGGTGCCAGGCAACCAAAAATTGAGGTACTGCTTAAAGAAGCTGCGGATATCTGCAAAGTGTATTTTGGTGAACAAAACCTTGAAAATTTAGTGGTAGGTATAAGTTCAATAAAATAATACAATAAGCATAAAAAAAATCCCTAATAAAATTATTAGGGATTTTTTTTATGCTTTAACTTTTGCGGGCGCTTTTTTCTTAACTTTTTTTAATGCGGCTTCTACAGCTTTACTTAATTCATCGTAAGTTACCTTACCTGTAAAACGCTCCCCGTTTATAAAAAATGTAGGAACATCTTTTACTCCCCGATTAATACCTTCACGCATATCCCCCTGAACCTGCCATCCATAAGTGGCGTTTACCAATTCATCTAAAAACCTTTTGTTTTGTACACCAGCTTCCCTGCTATGCAATTTCAAACTGGTAGTGCCCAGATTTCTGCGATTAGCAAAAAGAATATTGTGCATTTCCCAGAATTTGCCATCCTGAGCAGTAGCTACTGAAGCTTCTCCTGCTTTTAAACTACGCTGGTGGATATTTGTCATGGGAAAATGCCTGAAATTAAATCGCATTTTTCCTTCATATTCTACCAACAATTGTTTTACTACTTCGTTAGCTTTTGCACAAACCTCGCTTTCATATTCGCCAAATTCTTCTAATGTTACGGGTGCATTAATGTTTCCAACAAATACATCCCTCGGTTCAATAATTTCAACCACTTCTTTTTTGAATGCCATAATATATAATTTATTTGTATGCTGTAACCCCTAATTACCCAGTTTACAACATGTAATTATAACCACTTGAACAACTAATTGTTGCATTTTTTTATAAAAATACCTGTTACACTGGTTAGGGTAAGGTGCTGAAGGTAATATTTTTTGCCTTTTTTCCAATACCATCTAAATAGAATTCCTTCACAGTTTATCCCCAATACTGATAATCAGTCACTTACATTTTAAATTTTTTGAGTAATAACTTTTATTTAACCAGCCTTAACTTTATTTTTCTTGCTTTTTTCTGTAACAGCCTCATTTCTAAAAACCACTACGCCATCAAAAACATCCACTAAAACTGGTTTTGTTTTGTCGATATCCCCTGCCAATATCCTTTTACTAAACTGGTTAACTATTTCTTTTTGAATAAGCCTTTTCAAGGGCCTTGCACCAAATTGAGGGTCGTAACCATTCTCAGCCAGGTAGTCAAGGGTATAGTCACTAAACTCCAATTGTATTCCGTTTTTGGCAACCAGGTTCTTCAGTAGATCCAATTGTATGGTAATAATTCCTTTTATCTCCTTCTTCATCAATGGCTGAAACATTATTACTTCATCTATCCTGTTTAAAAATTCCGGCCGTATGGTTTGCCTTAACAAATTCATTACTTCTGCCTTGGTACTTTCAACTACTTCTTCTTTATTTTCATCACTTATCTTTTCAAAATTTTCCTGAATGATATTACTCCCCATATTACTTGTCATAATAATGATAGTATTTTTAAAATTTACCACCCTTCCTTTATTATCAGTAAGGCGGCCATCATCTAATACCTGCAATAATACATTGTAAACATCCGGATGCGCTTTTTCAATTTCATCCAATAAAACTACGCTATACGGTTTGCGCCTTACGGCCTCGGTTAATTGTCCTCCTTCATCGTAACCTACATAACCCGGAGGTGCGCCTACCAACCTGCTAACAGAATGCTTTTCCTGGTATTCACTCATGTCGATCCTCGTCATCATACTATCATCATCAAACAAGTAATTGGCCAGTGCTTTTGCCAGTTCTGTTTTACCCACGCCTGTTGTACCCAAAAAAATAAATGAACCAATCGGCTTCTTAGGGTCTTGCAAACCAGCCCTGCTTCTGCGTATGGCATCACTTACGGCTCCTATTGCCTCATCTTGCCCCACAACTCTTTTATGTAATTCTACTTCAAGGTTCAGTAACTTTTCCTTTTCACTTTGCAGCATTTTAGATACCGGAATACCGGTAGCTTTGCCAATGCTCGCTGCTATATCTTCTGCGTCCACTTCTTCTTTTAGCAACCGCTTTTCACTTATACCGTCTAATAATTTGGTTTGTTCTTCAATAATTTTTTCCTGCTCCTGCACTTTACCATATCTAATTTCCGCTACGCGGCCATAATCTCCTTCCCGCTCTGCTTTTTCTGCCGCGGCTTTTAAATTTTCGATTTCACTTTTTGCAGTTTGTACTTTTTCAACCACTTCCTTTTCCTGCTGCCATTTTGCTTTAAAAGTATCACGTTGCACAGCCAGGTTGCTTATTTCTGTATTAAGCTCTTTTAGTTTTGCTTTATCGTTTTCCCTTTTAATAGCTTCTCTTTCAATTTCCATCTGCCTGATCTGTCTTTCCAGCTTGTCCAGCTCTTCGGGCATAGAGTTCATCTCTAACCTGAGTTTTGCAGCGCTTTCATCAATCAAGTCAATGGCTTTATCTGGTAAAAAACGATCGGTAATATATCGGTGCGATAATTCAACCGCAGCAATAATTGCTTCATCTTTTATCAATACGTGGTGATAAGATTCATACCTGTCTTTTAAACCCCTCAAAATGGAAATAGCATCTTCCACATTTGGTTCATCAATAAATATTTTTTGAAAACGGCGCTCCAAAGCTTTATCTTTTTCAAAGAATTTTTGGTACTCACTTAAGGTGGTAGCACCGACTGCCCTTAACTCTCCTCTTGCCAAAGCTGGTTTTAAAATGTTTGCTGCATCCATGGCACCATCACCTCCACCTGCGCCGACAAGTGTGTGGATTTCATCTATAAATAAAATTATATCCCCATCGCTTCCGGCAACTTCTTTTACAACAGCTTTCAACCTTTCTTCAAACTCACCTTTGTATTTGGCGCCGGCAATTAACTGGCCCATATCCAATGCAAATATTATTTTTGATTTTAAATTTTCCGGTACATCGCCATTTACGATACGCATGGCCAAACCTTCTGCGATGGCTGTTTTACCTACACCAGGTTCGCCCACTAAAATTGGGTTATTCTTACTTCTTCTGGATAAAATATGCAGGGTTCTTCTAATTTCTTCATCACGTCCTATAACAGGATCAAGCTTTCCGGCTCTTGCCATTTCATTCAAATTCTTTGCATATTTATTCAATGCATTGAATTGTGTTTCTTCTGTTTGAGAAGAAATAGTTGAACCTTTTCTAAGGTCTTTTATAGCAGCAACTAAACCTTTTTCAGTGAGCCCTGCATCCTTCAATAATTTGGCACTATTATCATTTCCCTGCAAAACAGCCAGCAATAAATATTCTACACTTACAAATTCATCGCCAAAAGTTTTTAGTGCGGCTGTGGCCCTTAATACAACACTATTCATATCCCTGCTTACAGATTGGGCGGGTTCGCCACTTTGTACTTTGGGAAGTTTGTTAATGCTTTCGTCAATTTTTGATTCTACAAAATTTACATTCACATTATTTTTCTTCAGCAGAAACTCAATGGGAGAATCCTCTTCGCTTAACAAAGCTTTTAGTAAATGCTCTGTTTCTATGTTTGGGTTTTTATTATTAAATGCCAATTGCTGCGATTGAGCAATGGCCTCCTGAGCTTTGATGGTGAAATTATTTAAATTCATGTATGGATAATTTTATTAGTCGTGATTAAGTCTTGTTAATGATTTTCTGTTTATTGTAGTATAAATTTGCTTCCTGCCTATAAAAAACCTAAGAAAGTGTGAAAGAACCATCAGCCTGAACAACTACTGCTGTTGGTTATTTAATTTAAAATAACTTTATACAATAGTCAAATCTTTATCCAAAATAAAATACAGGTAATTATGTCGTATCCGTTTAAATTAAACTGCCTAAAGTTCATGCTGGCATTAGGTTTACTGCTACTCTGTCTGCCAGGTAAGAGTCAATTCAATTTTATTGAAGTTGATGCTTTACTGTCAGGCAATCAAAAAGCGTTGGGTAATGACCTGGTAGCTATGATTTATAAAGATGGCAAAATAGTATATCAAAAACAGATGGGCGAATTTACAGTAAAGACGAAAGCGCCAATTGCCAGTTGCAGCAAATGGCTAACTGCGGCATTGGTTATGACTTTTGTTGATGAAGGCAAACTTTCGTTAGATGAAAAGATCAGTAATTATTTACCCATTTTTGAAACCTATGGTAAAGGTTACATCACCATCCGCCAATGCCTGGCGCAGGAAACGGGTATTGCAGATAGCAAAAGAACAATTGTAAAAATGCTCGCCCACAATAAATTTGAATCACTGGAAGATGAAGTAAATTATTTTGCAAAAAAAGAAATTGCTGACAACCCGGGCACAGCATTTTTTTACGGAGGCATAGGATTAAATATTGCGGCACGTGTGCTGGAAATTATTTCAAAAAAGCAGTTTGAGGTGTTAATGAAACAAAGGATTTTTAATCCACTTAATATGAAGTACAGCAGTTTTTCTCCTGAGGATGATAATCCGGTTAATCCCTCAGGCGGGGCGGTTTCTACAGCAGGTGATTATATGAATTTTTTAAACATGATTTTAGCCAAGGGAACTTTTATGGGTAAACGGGTTTTAAGTGAAGCTGCAATAACTCAAATGCAAACTATACACACTAACAACATACCCAAAAAATATACACCCAAAGTTGCAGAAGGATTTGAATATGGCTTAGGAGAATGGATACAGGAAAAGGATGCAAAAGGAAACAGTATTGTTATAAGCTGCCCTGGATTATTTGGCACATGGCCCTACATTGACAAGTGCAGGGGTTATGCATGTATAATATTTGTAAAAAGTCTACTGAATGAACAGAGGAAGGATTTTTATTTGGAATTAAAAAGAACCATCGACGAGCAAATAACGGATAATTGTAAATAATAAATTTTGTAAAACGCCTATAGAATTATTCAGCTTTAACCATTACTACACCGGTTCTGTCAGCCTTGTAAATTTGCTGATAAAATATAACCAGGTCGTTATATTCTTTGGCTGCAAAACGGCCACTATATTGTTCCATAAGCCTGTAGTAAATAATTTTGTCATCCAATACTTTTACCGAGCAAACATATTTTCCAAATTTTGTCTGCAGGGAAATATCTTTGGGAACGCTTTCTGGTTTATATCCGCCGGGTATTTTTATTTCAATAGAATCAATATCCCTGTAAGGGTCTTTTATGATATAATCGTATTGCCTGTTTGTATCTGCTGTTAATTTTTCTGTGGCTCTTCCGAATATATTGGGGAAAATAAATAATCTTTTACCGGTAATATTTGCATAATTATTTAATTGAATTTGCAGGTATTCATCTATAGAAGGAATAATGCCCTTGTTCTCTTTATAATTATTTTTTATTACCTGGTAGGTAGGCAGGTTAAACATCTGGTTCAAATATTTTTCTCTTTCTTCTTTTGATGCTTCAAACATTAATGAATGAGGAAAATCCTGTTGTAAGCCTGTGTACCTGTTGGTAATATCTGCAGTAAGATTTCCCTGTTCATCCGTCACAGCCTTTACAATCCGTAACTGTAAATTATCAGCCACTTTATAAACTGGTGTATTTACAATGCGGCCACCTGTCTCATCAATAATAATAGCTTTTCTATTGCCTGTAAAACTGCCCATATAACCCGGAGACACTGTCTGGCTGGTACATTCCAGCCAAATAGTATCTTTGGCAAGAGGCACACAGGCTATTACATGATTGGCCTGTGAGAAAGAAAAATCATCTACAAAAGGAGGTGGAGATTGGCCTCCATATATTTCTACATACTTTCCTTTAATACCTGCTTCCTTCAGCAAGGCAATCATATAATTTGAGAGTGCTTTGCAATCTCCATATTTTTTTTCTGCAACATAAGATGCTTCAAAAGGCTGCCATCCACCAATGCCTAATTGAATGCTTATATACCTGGTATTTTTTTGCAAAAAATCATATAGCACAAAAACTTTTTGTTTTTCATCTTTAATGGTGTCTGTCAATTCATGTACTTTCAATTTAATCGGCTCAGGCAAAACATCCCTTCCCTTTATAAGCTGGTACATAAATTTGCCATATCCTTCCCAGGTTGACATATCACCGCTATACCCATCTACTTCAAATAAAGATGGGGCAAAAAATACTACGGGAGTAATTTCACTAAATGGGGGTGCGGATACCTCCTGCTTTTTTGCGGTAATATTTTTTATCTCCCAGGTATAGGTTTTTACATCACCCTTTTGAGTAATTATCGGCTCGCTTTTATAATTTACCTGTTTATACCGCACATTATAACTGGCTGGCGCAATTATAGTAAACTTGCTATTTTGAACAGACATTTGTGGGTTACTCTGAGGTATCCATCTTGGGAAACTTCGTGTACCCGTATTTTCATCCTCTTCTTCGTATTCAACTGTATAAGGATATTCAGCATCATAAAATTCATTTTCCTTGTACCTGTCATCTAAAAGAAGGCTGAAACCATCACTAGCACTCTTATCTTCCCAATCGCTTTTTTTTGTACTTTTTATTTGTTTGCCAATACTGTTATACAGTTTACCCGAAACTGTATTAATGCTCGTAAATTTATCATAATGGGTCGTATACCGTGCATAGCGCTGGAGCACCGGGCTTAAAATTGTATACACGTGTTTTTCATATAAAGTATACCTGGAAGATGACTTAATAGTAAGGATATATTCTTCACTCCGCTTTACAACATCGGCATCCTTACGCAGAGAGTCGGGTATAAGAAAAGCACTATATTCCTGTGCCTTGGCAAAGCCATAAATAAAAACAGTAAAAAGCAGTATCGTAAATTTCATAATTACTTAATTTTTTTAAACACAATTTGCTCTGCCTGTTTTTTTACAATTAAAGCATAAAAATCTCTTAGCACCTGGTAATCTTCTGGCTGAAAAACAGCCATATTTAACTGCAGTTTACATTTCAAGAGTATAGTGTTAGCGTCGGAGCTTATTAAATATTCAAATAAAGCATCTTTTTCATTAAGTACGCTGCGGACTGATTTAGGCAGCTCCTCTACTTTGTATCCCATTGGGATCTGCATTCTTAACGTATAAGAATAGTCTGAGGTATAAGGCATCTCTACAGGATAAATACGCTCTGCTGCATAAAAAGGGTTTTTTGCTAAACCTTCACCTACCATGGGGTTAAAATAAACGATATCATTATTTTCAAAAGATGCAATTTTGAAATTAAATTTAACGGTTACCGGTGTTTCATCCAATTGTAATGTATCTGCTTTAATATTCCACACCTCCATTTCCTCCGGGTAATTTTTTTTAATTTTATCGTCAAATGCGGTCAGGCCAGATTTAGCAATAGTAGTTTTCGCATCCAATGATTCAAAAAATCCCATAGTTCGGGTAAACTCACCTGCAGCTTCTTTATTGTCATTTTGAGTAATAATAACATTCACCTTACTGGCTTCTTTTAATGAGCCTGCATCAAAATAAATTGCGGTCGTATCGTTTGAAATTACCCGGGCATGTCCATTGTAACAATTTAGCGGCAATTTTCCAAAAGGCAAAAAAGGAATTGTTGCATCAACAAAATAATTAATTGAATTAATATTTATTGCCGCAATAACATAATTCAAACGTTCCAACAGGGGATAAATTGGTGAGTTGCGGCCAAATTGCTTTGTACTAAGTAATACAGGAAATGCATCTATGTTTTTGTGCTTAAGCATTGAGATAAACAACAGGTTAATATCACCCACTGTACCGCTTTTTTTCTTTACAACATCCTGCAGAGATGTTTTAATATGATTATCATTATGATTTATGCAGGTAAAATTATTTTGTATGTAGTAGTAAATTCTTTTTGCTGTCTGTAATGAATTGTCATTATCCCGTACTATATCTGCCAGTATTTTATCAAGCCATGAGTTTTCTTCATTAAGAGGCTTTCCAAAATCGTCCTGCTTCATCAACTCCTCTGTTACTTTTTTCCAGTTGTTGGCAACATCATGATACATTTGACCATCATAGGTTTTATCTAATTGAAAACTTATTTTATCAATAAAATTATAGGGGGATGAAATATAATTTTCAACATTAAATGCCGGAACATTTTTCATAACCCACTTGTGTATAATTGTTGGTGCCGATACTGAGAGCCTTTCTGTTACAGCGCTTCCATAAGCACCATAAGGTTTAGTTTGATATACAATATAGTTGTTGAGCCCTTCTACACTTTTATCAATATTAAACTTATGTAAACCTTGAAAAATAGACATATAGCTCAATAAACCTGGGATGGCAATATTGTATTCGCTCCATAAAGTAGGTGCCGATATGCTTTGAAATTGCCATGATGGAAGATTGAATTCGAATTCTGATTTGACAGTATAAGTATATTCAATTATTGAGCCTTCCTGTACACCGGGTAATGAAAACTTTTTACTGTAGTGGTTCTTATCAATTTTCTCTGTGTACACATCTTTTTGATTTAGCCTGGTTTCAGTTACTTTGCCATCCTCCATATTATACACTTTACCAGACAAATCTTCAACAGTTTCCTTAGTATTATCATCCAGGTTATATAATAATATCTCCACAGTAGCAAGATCAAAGCCATTTTTACTTATAATTTTAATTCTTGTGTTGCGCTTGTATACATAATTAAACCATCCTTTTTTATTTCCTTCAAAAGACACATCTGCTTTATCCAGAATAATTATACCGCTTGTACCAGAGTCTGCTATTGAAGAGCCTGTATTAAAATCTGCAGGTTGTACTATACCAAAGTTTGCAGGAGGTTTGCCCTGGCAAAAACTTTTATTTGCTGATAAAATAAAAAAGAAATATACCAAATACTTCCAATTATTTAATTGCCTGATAGTATTGACAAATATCATGTGTGTTACTTAATTTTTTTAAACACAATTTGTTCCGCTTCCTTGTTTACCATAAAGCCGTAAAAATCCCTTAGGGTCTGATAATCTTCGTTTGCAAAATTTGCTTTTTTAATTACCAGCCTGCGCCTCATCTGGATACTGGTTTCACTGGCAGAAATTAAATATTCAAACATGCCTTCGTTTTCATTTAATTTTACACGGGTACTTTTTGGCAATTCATCTACTTTATAGCCCTTGGGTATTTCCATATTAAAAGTGTAAATATCATCAATAGTGTAAGGCATTTCAACCGGATAAAAACGCTCTGCTGCAACAAAGGGGTTTTTCTTTTTTGCCTCAGCAAGCATGGGATTAAAATATACGATATCGGCATCACCAAATCCTTTTAGTTTTATATCATAATTGATTGCAATTGGTTCATCCAGCAATTTTAAAGAATCAATAGAGATATTGCTAATTTCTATTTCTTCAGCATAATTTTCCTTTACATTTTTTTTATATGCATCTATTGTTGTTTTCGCTAATTTATTGCGGATTTCTAATGAATTATAATAGCCCGGTTTACTGGCAAAACTTCCTACCACTTCCCCCTTATCATTGTTCGAAATAAACACAAGAGTACTATTTGATTCTTTTATAGAATCGGCTGCAAAGTAAACTGGCATTGCTTCTGTACTAATAATTCTGGCCTGGCCGTTATATACCTGTAAAGGCAATTTACTAAACCCAAGCCGTGGCTCTGTTGCATCGAGGTACATAACTTCATTACCAATATTTACTTTTGCAATCACATAATTATATCGCTCCATTAACGGATAAAACTCATGAACAAATCCATGATCCCTTGTACTGAGAATTACAGGGTACACATCTATTTTTTGGTTCCGAAGCATTGCTATCAAGAGCAGGTTAATATCTCCAACTGATCCATTTTTATTTTTAACTATATCTTTTAATGTTGCATTAGTATAATATCCGGCATTGCCATTGCAGGCATAATTATCCCTCACATATTCATATATTTTTTTTACTTTTTCTTTTTGGCTGACAGCTATTTTTACAATCCCGTTTACTTCGTCATCCAGCCAGTTATTGGCTTTGTTGATTGGCACTCCAAACTCATCGTCCTTTCTCAATTCTTCACTTACACTTTGCCAGGTATCCAAATAATTGTGCGCAGGAGCATTAGGGAATGCTACCTGGTTTAATTGAAATTCTATTTTTGCTATTGAGTTGCGAACAGTGGTTGTAAAAGGTTCTTCCTTAAGGCCAGGCACATTTTTCATCACCCAGGTATGGTAATCCACCATGCCGTCTACTTTAAAAGAATTTGTAGCTGCTCCCAATCTATTGTCACCAAGATCTTTCCTTTCTATTCGCTCAGTAAATGAAAAGGATGCATTCGATTTATCAACCTTATTAATAAAAAAGGGTTGATAGCCTTGTGACAGTATTACATATTTATAAAATTCAGGAATCCCGGCATCATACTCGCTCCACAATACAGGGTACTCACTCTGAAAAATCCATGGTTGCAGGTTAAAATAAAAATCTGATTTTACCTCATAGGAATATTCAATAATGCTGCCTTCTTTCAAGGCAGGGAAAGTAAATTTTTTATATACCCAGTTTTTATCATGCTTTTCTGTAAACACAGTAGATTTTTCTATTTTAGTTTTAACTACATTATCATTTTCAATATTGTAGGTAAAAGCATCAAGGTCACTCAGTGTTTCAGATTTGTTTCCTGATACATACAAGGGAATAGTAACAGTGGCTGCGCCGAAACCATTTTTAGTAATTATCTTAATACGTTTTTTCTCTTTAAAAATTAAAGAAAAAGTAAGATCGGTATTATTGGCAATAAATTCGGTACTACCAAGATCAGCTACAACCACGGCACTGGTGCTGGAATCTATCAAAGCAGATTTTACATCGAAATCTTCAATTGCTACCTTTCCAAATTTTATTGGTAATTTGTCTTGTGCTACAATGGAGAAATGAAAAAATGAACCGCACAATAATACGGCAGAAAGTTTTACTGGATATTTCATGTGGCTGTTAGGTTTTGGGTTTTAAAACGCTAATGTAAGGATAATATTATTGCGCCAAAATATATTTATAATATGACTTCTTTGCAAATAAGCAATAGCATAAAAAATACTGCAAAAAATATTGGCTTTGATTATTGCGGTATTGCCCGGGCAGCGCCATTGGATGATGATGCCCGCAGGCTGGAAAAATGGCTTAGCAAGGGCATGCATGGCAAAATGCAATACATGGAAAACTATTTCGATATGCGCATCGACCCTTCCAAATTAGTACTGGGAGCAAAGTCTGTTATTACACTAATGATGAATTATTTTCCCGGATCGGCACAAAAAAATGGAACCCCAAAGATTGCCAAATACGCTTATGGCAAGGATTATCATGAAGTAATAAGGGAGAAATTAAAACAATTGATAGCAATTATAAAACTTGAAGTGGGTGATATTAATGGCCGTGGTTTTGTAGACAGCGCCCCGGTATTAGAACGGGCATGGGCACAAAAAAGCGGGTTGGGATGGATCGGTAAAAATGGAAACCTTATTAATAAACAAAGCGGTAGTTTCTTTTTTATTGCCACATTAATTGTAGATATAGAACTGGAGTATGATGCTGGTGTTGCAAAGGATTATTGTGGCACCTGTACCAAATGTATCGACAACTGCCCTACAGAAGCGATACTGCCGGATAAGGTTGTTGATGGCAGCAGATGTATCAGCTATTTTACCATTGAATTAAAAGATGCATTGATACCTGATGCGATGAAAGGGAAATTTGATAACTGGATGTTTGGATGTGATGTATGCCAGGATGTATGCCCATGGAACCGTTTTAGCAAACCTTCAGGTGAAATAAATTTTACACCAATCCCCGCTATCCTTAATTTTACCAGTAATGATTGGGAAGAAATGACGGAAGAAAGTTTTAAATTGATTTTTAAAAACTCTCCATTTAAACGCAGCAAATTTGAAGGTATTAAACGCAACCTAAAATTTATTTCAACCACCAGTTAAATTTGATGGCTATCCGCCTGTACTCATAATTATTGTCGGGCGGCGGCGTATTAGGTAACCATTCTATTAATATACTCGTGATATATTTTTCTTTTAATTGTTTATAACAATAACCTGCGCTAAAACCAATATGCATTTTAGAAAAAATTGTAAACTTATATCCTGCACCGGCTTCATAAAATAATCCTCCAGCATCGTATTTTTCTACATACTGTATTTTTTCATTGTCTTTTAACCAGGCAAAATTATATCCGGCAGATCCGTATAAAAAGAATGCCTTCGCCTTTGCAGACAGGTTTTTCTCTACATTTATAAACAAGGGGATAGTTCGCTTTTCATAATAATCAATGCCAACGCCTATTCCGGCAAACCAGGTGGCTGCCTGCACCCCATTTACTGCATTGATAACAAAAGC
>JAYVZR010000148.1:0-36968 GCA_043783135.1 Ferruginibacter sp.
TTTTTAATCGCTAGCTTTTCTGAGAGCCTAATAAGTTCTTCTTTTAATTCGCCATCGCCGGCAATTATTAATTTAAGCGTTTTGCCTGAAGCATCTGCATATTTTTTTACTATCGCAAATGATTTAATGAGTGTAATAAGATCTTTAATACTTATTATGCGGCTTTGCATACCAATAGTAAATTCTGTGGTCTCCCGTTTTTCCTCTTTGGGTCTAAACACATCCAGGTCAATCCCATTAGGTATTACTATTACTTTATCACTTCTATAAAAAAAGTTTATTTTTTTCTTTATTTGGTCATTAAATTCCTTTGTTAAACACACAATTTTATCAGCCAGTAACATAGCTAAAGTCAAAGTTAACCATTGTGGTTTTGACTTTAGATGGTTAGCTTGTGTTTCCCGTATAATTATTCTGCATTTCTTCCCATGAAAAAAACTAGCAATTTTTGCTAACAATATATAGGCACTCCCATGTAAAAAAACTATATCCGAATTACTTTTTTTAATATATTTCATGATAAGCAAATAGTAGCAGATATCAAGACCGGTTTTTTTTTTTGCGAAAAAATATTTTATATTATTTTCAATACACTGCTCAATATATTCTTCCCTAACATCTTCGATACCATAAAAAAGTGCTTCATATTCCATTTCTCTTTTTATATCAGCTTTTACCATTGAAAAAAAAACATTACCATGTCCCCCCAGGCCAGAATATAAAACATGTACAATTTTCATTTCGATTAATTTTAAACTAAAATCCTATTAAGCCACTTAATTAAAGGGCTCTCAATTTTTTTATATATAAATACCCCCATTAAACATATAAAGAAAAAAAGGCCTAAACTAAATATGACTGTTAACAGGTGATTTGTTACATTTAGTTTTACCATTATTTTATAAAAAGCTACTACTATTGGTAAATGAAAAAGGTAAATAGAATAAGATGCATCTCCCAATTGCGAAAATAATTTGTTGACTTTAATACTAACGGCCAGTTCATATTTTACAACAGCTAAAATGATTAGAAATGAGGGAAATCCAAACATTAAAACCCTATTATAGTCATTGTTAAAAAAAACCAATCTATTGTTGGAAAATAATGCAGAAAGTATAAATAAGCCAATGCCAGTAATTAAAAAAGGTGTACACCATTTTTTGGGGAAATAGTCTACCAATAAAACTACTGATATTCCAAGTAAAAATTCAATATTCATTGGAAAAATGAGAAGCTTAGTAAACTCATTTTTATTTGAAGTATTAAAAGATGTTAATGGAAAGAGAAGTAAAACAATAAAAAAAACCAGCAACAGCAAAAGGCTATATTTTTTAAACGGTATCAATATTGCAAACGTAAAAATAATATAAAAAAAAAGTTCATTAGTCAAAGACCAGCTTACTCCATTAATCATTTCATGATTAGGGAATAATAAATAAGTGCTGATTATATTAGTGGCGGTAAGTTGAAAATGTGTTCTGTAAAAGGAAGGCAGCAACAACTGAAGCAATACAAAAATGCTAATGATAATCCAGTAAATGGGGAAAATTCTTATTGCCCTTTTTATTAAAAATTTACCAATGCTTGCTGCTTTTGTTATATACTGCCTATTACTATAAGTGATAATAAAACCACTTAACACAAAAAAAATATCAACGCCACTTCCTCCGAATTTAAAGATATTTCCTAAAAAGGGCAGGTGATATGTTTCTGAAAAAGTTACTGTAATATGCATTAACGCCACTAATATACAGGCTATCCCACGTAGCATTTGTATGAACTGTAAGTTTTTTTGGAGGGGTGGCAAATACTTTTATTATAAATTAGAATAATTGATTTTGGTTAAGATACATTTCAAAAATGGACATTTTACTAAAAAATGTTCATTCATTTTTATTGAAAGAGTATTTTAAACTACTTATTATGTTGCAGTTATAAAATAAACTGTATTAAGATTTGATATAATTTACATTAGCCTTCTCTTTAGTTTTATAATATAATAAAATTAAGTACGTATAGTAAAATGGAACAACGGGAGCCTTATACCTTACAAGAGTGCCAAAATTAAAGGAAATAAGCCCTGCTAAAGGTGCTAATAACAAAGTAAACACAAGTGCAAACGTTAAAACCCTGTTTTTAAACGCAAATGTAAAGAAGCCAATAATTTTTGATTTTATTAATAGATAAACTGTAAATAGTAAAACAACGAAAGATTCCAATGCATTAGCAAATACAATTGCACTGGAGGATTCCCAAAAATAAGGGCGAAACAAAGCAACATTTAAAGATTGTAAGTATGTTCTTATAATACCAAAAAAGTTTCCGCTATCTACGTTTGTTATAACATATACGGATCCTCCCTGGTCTTTTTGTACATTTTGAACAGCCGTAACTGTTTGCATAATACCAAAGGAAAAAATTTCAAACAAATAATCTTTTTGTGATACCCACCAAATTGTAAGTAGAAGCAGTAAAAAAAAAACTCCCAATCGCATCAAAAATTTGGATGTAGAATTTGAAATTAAATGTACGCCTACACTAAAAAACCCCGCTATACAAAATATAAAAAAAATATACTTTTTTAACGAAAACATTACAAAGGCTCCCGCAAACATTTGTAGTATTATTAAAAAGCTATACCGTCTTTTCATTAAATTATATAATGCACTCACAGATAAACCTAATCCATAAATACACAAAGGATCTTTTAGTATGTTAGTGCTCCAAAAAACAAAAGAAGGTACGAAAAGACAGGTAAGGGCAATTTGCTTATAATAAGTTGGAAATTCTTCAGCAAATACAATAAAAATTTTCCAGCTACCAATAAAACTAAGAAAAGAGATGAATAAGGCAATAGGCAAATAAGTGCCGAAACAAAACATACCAATAAACCCTGAAACTTTAAATATGTTAACTATTTCGACACTAAAAGCCGGATATGAAATATGTGTTGCAAATTCTTGTTCTGCAAGTGAGTATTGATTAATAGGCTTAAAAACAAGGTCTAAACCGTATAAGGGGTTTTCTTTGGTAGCATTCCAAATTTCAACAGCTCCGGTATAGTAATTATGGGGATCTCCAAAACCGTAATAAAACTCATATAGCAAGGCTAAAAGAATGCAGCAAATAACTTTTATTACAAATGCTGGAAGAATATATTTTTTGTAGGGAGAATCATGATAATATTTTTTTTTCCAGAAAATAATCCATGCCAGCAGTATTAAAAAATAAATTGGAGTAAGTATTAAGTCATAAAAAGATAATATATGGGGTAAAGCCGACATTTGCTCTTTAATATTATTTTATGATTAATAATTAATTAAGATAAAGATATTGAGATTTATCGATTGGTATATTCATTTTGAAATATCCTAAACTATCATTCTATTCAATATTTATTAATATTTTTACCGCCAATTTAATTTATAACCTAATGCATACAATTTTAATTACCGGTGGCGCCGGCTTTATTGGTTCACATTTAACCAGGCTTTTTGTTACCAAATACCCGCAATACAAAATCGTAAACCTTGATAAGCTTACTTATGCGGGTAATCTCGAAAATTTAAAAGATATTGAGCGGCAACCGAACTATCAATTTGTAAAGGGCGATATAACCGACCTGCCTTTTTTGAAAACTTTATTTGATAAACATTTTTTTACTGCTGTATTACATTGCGCCGCTGAAAGCCATGTTGACAGGTCTATTACAGATCCATTGGCATTTGTAACCACAAATGTTTTAGGCACAGGGGCTTTATTGCAAACAGCTAAAGAAAGCTGGAAAACTGATTTTACCAACAAAATATTCTACCACATTTCTACTGATGAAGTGTATGGTTCTTTGGGAACAGAAGGCTTTTTTACAGAGGAAACAGCTTACGATCCCCGCAGCCCATACTCAGCATCCAAAGCGGCTTCTGATCATCTGGTAAGGGCATTTTATCATACTTATTATTTGCCGGTTAAAATTTCCAACTGTAGCAATAACTATGGCCCTTTCCATTTTCCTGAAAAATTAATTCCGCTTTGCATACATAATATCATTAATAATAAACCTTTACCTATTTATGGAAAAGGCGAAAATATACGGGATTGGCTATATGTTGAAGATCATGTAAGGGCAATCGATGTTATTTTTCATACCGGTAAAATTGGTGAAACCTACAATATTGGCGGACACAATGAATGGACCAATATTGACCTGGTTAAAGAATTATGCAAACAGATGGATGAAAAATTACGCCGTGAAAAAGGGGCATCACAAAAACTGATTGCTTATGTAAAAGACAGGGCTGGACACGATCTGCGTTATGCCATTGATGCAACAAAACTTAAAAATGAATTGGGTTGGTTGCCTTCGCTTCAATTTGAAGAAGGCATTTCAAAAACAATTGATTGGTACCTGAGCAATACGGACTGGCTTAACCACGTTACGAGTGGGAATTACCAGCATTATTACCAGCAACAATATGATAAAAGATAAAAAAGCAGTTTCCCTTTAGGAGACAAAGCATATGAAAGGAATTATTCTTGCAGGAGGATCGGGCACAAGGTTGTATCCAATAACGATGGGTATTAGTAAGCAGTTAATGCCCATTTATGATAAACCGATGATCTATTATCCACTCAGTACTTTAATGCTGGCAGGTATCAGGGAAATCCTTATCATCACCACACCCGATGACCAGGCACAGTTTATGCGTTTATTGGGTGATGGGTCGCAATGGGGATGTTCGATATCTTACGCAAAACAGGAAATACCTAATGGCCTGGCGCAGGCTTTTGTTATAGGCGAAAAGTTTATAGGCAACGATAGTGTGGCTTTGGTATTAGGAGATAATATTTTTTATGGTAGTGGGTTTAGTAAGTTGTTACAGAATTCTGCAGACCCTGATGGGGCAGTAATTTTCGCATACCCGGTTGTGGATCCCGAAAGATATGGTGTGGTGGAATTTGATTCTGCCTTGACTGCTATTAGCATTGAGGAAAAACCGGAAAAGCCAAAAAGCAATTATGCAGTACCTGGTCTTTATTTTTATGATAATAAAGTAGTAAATATTGCTAAAAATATTCCCGCTAGCCCGAGAGGTGAATATGAAATTACTGATGTAAACAGGATTTACCTGAAAAATAAAAAATTGAAAGTAGGTGTACTCGACAGGGGATTTGCCTGGCTGGATACCGGAACATTTGAATCATTAAATGATGCCAGCGAATATGTACGTGTAATAGAGAAAAGGCAGGGTTTAAAAATTGGTTGCCCGGAAGAGATTGCCTGGCGAATGGGATTTATAAATAAAGAACAGTTGATGAAAGAAGCTGAAAAATTGAAGAAAAGCGGATATGGGGATTATTTAATGAAAATTGTGTAGCTAATCTGAATTTTTTAGACAGAAAACAATGTACCCTTATTACAGTATTACAGGCTTCAATTTTTATACTCATTTTTATTTTAACAAAAAATAAATCATAACTTATTATGCTTTTTTCAACTGCTTTAAGATTTTTTTTTTGAAATATAAATCATTGTGCAGTGTATCCCGGGTAATTAAAATAAAAATGTTGTATCCTGGTGCTAAAATTGATTTCAAGACTACAGTTGAAAAAAATTGTGCTATTGTTTGTGTGAAAGGTGGAACACTTGACATTTCTAATTGTTCTATTAAGGAGGGTACACAAATCGTTGCAGATACAAATGGTAAAATATTTATTAGAGATTCTTTTATTGGAAGAAACTGTGTAATTGCTGCCAAGAATATGATCAATATAAAAAAAGGCTGCCTTATAGCCGAGATGGTAGTTATAAGAGATCAGGATCATGATTTTAATAGCGTAAATGAAAATAGAAAAAAAGATAAATTTATAACTGCTCCAATTTACATTGAAGAAGATGTTTGGTTAGCATCTAAAGCCACTATTTTAAAAGGGGTAACTATTGGTGCAGGTGCAGTTATTGCAGCTTCTGCCGTTGTTAAAACTAATGTACCTGCTATGGAATTGTGGGGAGGTTTACCTGCAAAATTTATCAAAAAAATTATTTAGTGTCTTTATGATTAATTCAATGTGAATAATATTCCGGTATTATCATTTTTTATAAACAATCATATTTTTTATAGGACAATGAAAATAACCGGCAAAAATTAAGCTCATTTTGTTACAAAAAATAAAATCAATTCTATCTAAAACCTCTTCCAAACAGGTTGGCATTTATACTTTTGTCGGTTCTTTAAGTAAATTAATTTCATTTGCTGCATTACCTTTTTTTGTTAATAAATTAAGTGCAGGAGATATCGGCATCCTGAATATATTCAGCAATTGTATTGTGTTTTTAACCCCAATTATTTCCATGGGTGTTTTATACACTTTTTCTGTAGATTATTTCAAATTACCTAAAGTTGAATATGCAAAAAAAATTTCAACAGGCCTTATTATTCCAGCTGCACTAAGCCTTCTATTGATACCATTTTTGTTCCTGCTTAAAGTGCCGCTTGCTAATGCGTTTAATTTTCAGCCTGCATTTTTGTGGCTTATACCTGTCTGTCTTTTTCTAAATTTTTGTTTTGAGGCCTTTACTATTTTAATGCGTAATCAAAACAAGGTAAAGCTGTTTGCTGTTGTATCTATTGTAAAAGTGGTAACCGAAATTGGCCTTTCAATCTTATTTATACTTTTTATATATCAAAGCTGGTATAGCAGGGCTTTGGCCTATTTACTATCTGGTTTGGTTATAGCAGGATTATTTTTTATTTATCTAAGTAAGCAACAATTTTTAGTAAACAGGATTGAGACAAAGGTTTTGCGGCGTGAATTGCATTTCGGGCTTTCTGGTATGGTATTGCAAACAGCTATTTTTTTTATTAATAGCTCTGACAAATTTTTTGTGATGTCTTTTTTTGGAAAAGATCAGGCTGGCTATTACGCAGTGGCTTCCACATTTGCCGGTATTCAGTATATAGTTGCTATATCAATATTGCAATACCTGCAACCTGTTTTGTTCAGTCGATTTGTGGATGGGAATAAATGGAACGATGTAAAATTTCTATTTTACAAATATTTTCTTGTGATGGCTGCAACAATGTTAGCTGTAGGTGCAGTGACTTTTGTAGTGTATAGTTACCTGCTGCGTCCATTTTATTTATCTTATTTATCTTATTTTTATATTTTAGCCGTTAATACTTTTTTGTGGACTATTGCTAATCTTTTTTTACAATACATTGTCTTCATTAAAAATAAAAAGATACTGGTTCAACTGTCAGTACTGAGTATTGCAGTATCTGTTGGTATAAATTATATTGCCTCAAAATATTATGCTATTACTTATCTTGCCTGGGGACAAGTACTTATTGATTTGATAGTGATTGGTATAATTCTTTTCTATAACAAAAAATTATTTTTTTTTACCGGTAATGAAAAAGATTTTTAAAAAAATATATCATTTAATTCCCTTTAAAAAGGAAGTATTTACTGTTGTAAAAAAAATATGGACGCCATCCAAAAATGTGTTTCAGCATTTGTCATTTCACGATACAATTACTTTGCAGGCAGGGGAAGGAAAAAGTTTTAAGATGGTACATTACGGGTATAGTATTGAAAATGATTTATTTTGGGAAGGTTTATACAACGGATGGGAAAAATATTCATTGCGCATATGGTCAAGCCTTGCGGAAAAATCAACTGTAATTTTTGATATTGGTTCTAATACCGGTATCTATTCAATGTTGGCCAAAGCAATAAATCCCCAGGTAACGGTACATGCCTTTGAACCATTTAAGGCAGTGTACAATAAGTTGGCAAACAATGTAACAATTAATGGATTTCAAGTAAATGCAAATTGCCTGGCCGTTTCCAATTTTACCGGTAAAGCCCTGATTTATACCGACAATGAAGATTTTGCTTATTCTGTTACGGTTAATAAAAATTTATGGGTAAAAGATAAAGAATCTTTTAAGATAGATATAGATACCATTACATTAAAGGATTACATTGAGAAGAATAAAATTGATACAATAGATCTTATGAAAATAGATGTTGAAACACATGAGCCTGAAGTGATGGAGGGTTTTGCAGAATATTTTTTACGCTTTAAGCCCATTATTTTAATTGAAATATTAAATGAAGATATTACTGAAAAACTGAATCCCTATTTTGATACAGCTTTATTTGATTTCTACAATATAGATGAGCGTACCGGAATAAAAAAAGTGGATCGACTTTCAAAAAGCAATGATTACAATTTCCTGGTGGTGCCAAAAGAAAAAGCCCATTTATACGATGAGAAAAATTTTATTCATTATTGACAACCTTGCTGGCGGTGGCGCAGAAAGGGTAATCGTAAATATTGCGAATGGCTTTGTTGAAAATAATATTCCAGTAGAATTACTTGTTGGCAATAAAATAGGCGTTTACTTTGATATTTTACATCCATCAATTCCTGTTAGTGAAGTCGGGGGCATTTCATTGCTAAAATATCTTCGGGTATTGCCTGCTATATTTAAAAAAAATAATTATACCCATATTTTTACTACTGGGCAATATGTTAGTGCTGCGGCTATTATTTCAAAACAACTGATTCACACACAAGCTAAAATTTATCAAACTCATCATTATTCTCACCCGGAAAAACGCAAACCCAGGTACTGGAAAGGCGATCTGCTTTTGAAATTCCTTTATTATTTTACTGTATCCTCTGCAGATAAAATTATTGCTGTAAGCAAAGGCAGTCTTGAATGGCTACGTAAATTCAGTCATAGAAAATTACCACAGGGTATATTTATTTACAATCCGGTTTTTGATAATACTATTTATAAGCAGGCAAATGAACCCGTCAATTTTCCAATAGACATAAACAATAAAACCGTGTTACTTACTGCTGGTAGGTTGACTGAAGAAAAAGATCATTTTACTTTAATTAAAGCTTTTTGTATTTACAAAAAAACTAATAATAAGTCCATATTGTTCATACTTGGCGCAGGCCCGTTTCAGCAAAATTTGCAACATTATATTGCCGCTCAGCAACTACAAAATGATGTAATATTGGTTGGCTTCGAAACCAATCCCTATAAATGGATGAACAAATGTGATGTGTTTATTTTATCATCTATAAATGAGGCTTTCGGGAATGTTATTGTTGAGTCAATGGCGCTTGGTAAAACCGTGGTAAGTACAAATTGTTGGGGGCCAAATGAAATATTAAATGAAGGTAAATTTGGTTATTTATGTCCCATTCAAGATCCTGTACAAATGGCTGATGCCATTTCAAAAGCGGTTTCAAAACCCATCGATAAGGAATTGCTTATAAATGAAAGTAAACAATATACAATTGATGAAATAGTAAAGGAGTATATTAAGATACTTTAAATGAATTCTAATATGATTGTCGGCATATTGCTGAAATTTAATTTTAGCAAAAAACAACAATTCATAAAAGAAAGGGTAAATCATTTGGCTTAATCGTTTAAATCGCCAATAATTATTTGCTATTTTCGTTTTACATTAAATTCTTTAATGCATGTGCGGCATTGCAGGGTACATTTCTATAAACAATGCTATTTCAGAGCAACAGCTTAAGCAGGCTGCTACACTATTACAACATCGTGGCCCCGATGCTGAAGGATTTTATTTTTCAGATGATAAAAAAGTTGGCCTTGCACATAGGCGTCTTTCAATTTTAGATTTGTCTGCAACTGCCAATCAACCGATGTTTTCTGGAAATGGAAGGTATTGTATTATATTTAATGGAGAGATATATAATTTTAATGAACTAAAACTACAGCTTGCCGATAAAGGGGCCTCATTAAAAACAAGTTCTGATACAGAAGTAATTCTTGAGCTTTTTACACAGTTTGGCCCTTCATGTTTTGCAACAATGAATGGCATGTTTGCATTGGTTATTTACGACAAAAAAGAAAATGTGATAACCCTTTGCCGCGACCATGTGGGCATTAAACCATTGTTTTATTTCAATGATGGAAAAACCATTGTCTTTGCTTCAGAATTAAAGGCAATAAAACATTTAGTTCCTGTAAAGCTGCAATTAAATAAAGAGGCTATCCCTTATTATTTTCATCTTGGCTTTATACCAGAGCCTTTAACCATTTATGCAAACACTTATAAATTTCCGGCTGCACATTACCTTCAGATAAATGTTCAAGCTGGTTCCTTTAAAAGTATACAAGAACAAATTGTTCCTTTTTGGAAATTGCAAAATGTTATTAGTTCAGTAGCTATAACTGATGAGTTGTCTGCAAAAAAGAAATTAAATAATTTACTTTTTGATGCAGTAGAAAAACAATTGATCAGCGATGTGCCCATTGGTACTTTTTTAAGTGGTGGAGTAGATAGCAGTGTTGTTACTGCCATTGCTGCAAAAATTTCAGGAAGCAATAAAATAAAAACATTTAGTATTGCGATAGATGATGGAAAATTTAATGAATCAAACTATGCAAGAGAAGTAGCAAATCATTTACAAACAGATCACAATGAATTTATAGCAAAAGAAAAAGAAGTAATCGAATTGATCAATAAACTAATTCCAACTTATGATGAACCTTTTGCAGATTCTTCTGCTTTTCCGACAATGATGGTCAGCAAGTTTGCAAAGCAGCAGGTAACAGTTGCATTGAGTGGCGACGGTGGAGATGAATTATTTCTTGGGTATGGAATGTATCAATGGGCAAATCATTTGTCTGCTCGTTATTGGAAATTATTAAAAGACCCGTTATTTGTTGCATCAAAACTATTAAACAGTAAATATCAACGTATTGGAAATATGTTTGGTTACTCCAGTAAAAAAAATATGACCACTCATATTTTTTCACAGGAACAGTATTATTTCAGGGAACAGGAATTGGAAAAACTGCTGATTAACAGTACATTTAATTTTGATGAAATTAATGTATCTCCAATTGTAGCAAGAAATTTAAGTGCAACAGAACGCCAATCCTTCTGGGATTTTAATCATTACTTAAAAGATGATTTATTAGTTAAAGTAGACCGTGCAAGTATGCAGTATTCGTTAGAAAGCAGGGTACCCTTATTAGATTACAGGTTGGTAGAATTTGCCTACAACCTTGATGAAAAACTGAAAATAAAAAATGGGTCAATGAAATACCTTTTAAAACAGGTACTTTTCGACTATGTACCAAAGGAAATTTTTGAAAGGCCGAAATGGGGATTTAGTATTCCGCTTTCGAGATGGTTGAAAACTGATTTAAAATATTTGTTAGATAAGTATACTTCAGCAGAGGTGATTAATAAGTACGGCTTGGTAAATTTTACTGTTGTAGACGATATCAGGAAAAAATATTTAAACGGAACTGATTATTTGTTCAACAGGCTCTGGCTTATCATTGTGTTACACTGGTGGCTGGAGGTATCCGGTTCTTAAACTTAATTGTAATGCCAGTTAAAAATATTCTCTTTATATCCTACGATGGTATGACAGACCCTCTTGGCCAAAGCCAGGTGATACCTTATTTATCAAACCTTACAAAATTTGGTTACAATTTTACCATACTAAGCTGCGATAAAGCAGATAAATATGCAGCCAGTAAGGAATATGTTGAAAAACTGATTGCACCTTTTCCAATTAAATGGGTATCCATCCCTTACCACAAAAATCCTCTTGTACTTTCTTCAGTATATGATTTTTATACGTTAAAAAAAGCTGCAAAAAAATTACAATCCGTTTATCATTTCGATATGGTTCATACAAGGCCTGGTTTGCCTACGTTGGTAGCTTTGTATCTGAAAAAAAAATATGGTGTAAAATTTTTAAATGATATTAGAGGATTTTGGGCCGATGAAAGGGTAGATGGTGGTATGTGGAATTTACAGAACCCCGTTTTTAGGCAGGTGTACAATTTTTTTAAACAACACGAATATGAGTGTTTACTGAATGCCAATTATGTAACCTGCCTTACCTATGCTGCCCAAAAAGAAATACATAGTTGGGGAAATATTCCTAACCAACCAATCCCAATAGAAGTAATTCCATGTAGTGTAGATATGGATTTATTTAATAGCAATACTATTGATGTGACTCTAAAAGAAAAATATAAAGAAGAACTAAATGTACAAACGGGAGATTTTATAATTAGCTACCTTGGATCAATTGGCGGCTGGTATTTAACAGATGAGATGATGCGCTTTTGTAAAATGATTAGTGATAAGATTTCTCTTGCAAAATTTTTGTTTATTTCTCCGAATGGCCATGAAATGATTGCTGCCGCTGCTGCCAAATACGGTCTTTCTGCAGATAAATTACTTGTTAAACAGGCTAAACGGCATGAAGTACCAGTGCTTTTATCATTTAGTGATTACGCTCTCTTTTTTATTAAACCTTGCTATTCAAAAATTTCTTCATCCCCTACTAAACATGGAGAAATAATGTCCATGGGCATCCCCGTGATTACTAATGGTGGTGTTGGCGATATTGCAGAGATCGTTACAAAATATAATGCAGGTTATATTGTCAACGATTTCACAGAAAGATCTTTTAGCAATATAATAGAAAAAATAAGCTCCGGTAATATATTTGATAAAGATAAAATTCGCAACGGAGCCAGAGAGTTTTATGCATTGGAAACTGCTGTAGAAAGATACCGGAAAGTATATAATAAAATATTAGATTAATGTTTACGTTTTGTATGCAAGAGGTAGACTTGCTTCTACCTTTTAAATTTGCTGTTATTAAATGAGAAAAAATATGTCAAAACGTTATCTGATTATTGGTGCTGGTTTTTCCGGTTGTGTATTAGCCAATCAATTAGTGACCCAGTCAGATTGCACGATAGACATATGGGATGAACGGGATCATATTGGAGGTAATTGCCACACCAAAAGGGATGTGGAAACAAATGTAATGGTGCACCAATACGGACCTCATATTTTTAATACTGATAAAAAAGAAATCTGGGACTACGTAAATAGTTTTGTAGAATTTAAGCCGTATGTACACAGGGTAAAAGCCGTATGGAAGAACGCAATTTATCCTTTGCCAGTTAATCTTCATACCATCAACCAGTTTTTTAATAAAACATTTACCCCTGCAGAGGCAAAAGATTTTTTAGCAAAACTAGCAGATAAGACGATTACGGTTCCTCAAAATTTTGAGGAACAAGCTTTACATTTTATTGGTAAAGAATTGTATGAAGCTTTTTTTTACGGTTATACAAAAAAACAATGGGGTTGCGAACCAACTCAACTTCCAGCTTCAATAATTAATCGTATCCCGGTCCGCTTTAATTATGATGATAATTATCATAACAACCAGTTTACAGGTATACCCGTAGACGGTTATACTGCTGTAATGGAAAAAATGATCCGTCATACTGCAATTACTGTTACGCTAAGCAAAAAGTTTGATGCTTCTATTGATTTAAGTGAATACGATCATATATTTTATTCTGGCCCAATTGATGCTTTTTTTAATTTTCAGTATGGCAGGTTGGGCTATAGAACTGTTACTTTTGAAAAAGCATATGCCACTGGGGATTACCAGGGAACAGTGCAAATAAATTATTGCGAAGAAGAAGTACCTTATACAAGAATTACAGAACACAAACATTTTACTCCATGGGAGCAGCATGAAAAAACTGTCTATTTTAAAGAATACAGTAAAGAAACTTCAGAAAACGATGTTCCTTTTTATCCTAAAAGATTAGATGTTGATAAAAAATTATTAAAGCAATACCGTGATGCCGCAGAAAAACAACAGCGTGTTTCTTTTTTAGGAAGGCTTGCAACTTACCGGTATATGGATATGCACCATGTAATTGATGAAGCAATTCAATTAGCAAAAAAAGTTATTGAAAATACTTCTGATTACAAATCAATCCCCATTTTTGCTAATGTTGAAAATTTATAATATAAGCCTTTTTAATAAAGAATAATTACCTTTCTATACCATTCCTTTTACATTCTAAAATAGTTTAATTGGTACAATAATTATTGTATGCAAGTCGTTATTTGCATGTCCAACAATTCTAAAAACCTAAAACTATCAGCTCTATGGAGAAAGTAATTGCTGTAGTTGTTACGTACAACCGCAAGATACTTTTATCTGAATGTATTACTGCGTTGCGAAACCAAACAAGGAAGCCAGATGCCATCCTTGTTGTAAATAATGGCAGTACTGATGATACTGAAGCCTGGCTCCTGTATCAGCAAGATATATTTTCAGTTACACAAAAAAACGTTGGGTCAAGCGGAGGTTTTAACACTGCTATTAACTGGGCTTATAAGCAGGGATATACCTGGATTTGGTGTATGGACGACGATGGCTATCCCAAAGAAGATGCCCTCGAAAAAATTCTGGAACCAGAAATGGACATGCTTTGTCTTCGTAACTGTGCGGTTATAAACAAAGAAGATAAAAAAACTTTTGTTTGGAAAACTAAGCAATATGCTACAATTGATACTGTTGATTGCAAAATAATTAAGGGTATTGGTCACCCGTTTAATGGTACTATGCTAAATAGGAATATTGTAGAGAGAGTAGGGCTCCCCAAACCAAAATTATTTTTGTGGGGTGATGAAACAGAGTATTTCTGGAGAATAGTAAAAGGTAACAATATTCCTGTATGTACCATTGCGGATAGCATTCATTATCATCCCGCAGCAGGGTTTACTTTTAAAAATGACTGGAATTATTACACTACATGGAAAATGTATTTCTATGTACGTAATCGCTTTCACATACACAAAGCCAAATACAATTATAAAATAACCGCCTTTATAAATTATTGTTGCTTTTTAATAGCAATGGCTGGCGTCATAATGGTTTATCAAAAAACAGATAAATGTAAAAAACTTGGTTTCATTTTTTGGCCTGCGGCTGACGCTTTTAGCAATAACTACCAGGCAACCCCACAAACAATCTTAACCAGGTTAAGTGCCACCTCAATTATTTCAAATATATCCTCTGTTGCAACAAACCCTTTCTCTATATTCAGGAAAGTAAAAACTGCGAATGCATAATCTTAATTAGGTTCTGTTTCTACCAAAAGAGCTGCTTTTAGAGCATTCTTTTTTGCAATAATTGCAGCTTCCAATATTAAAAACAAAGCAATAATATAAAAAGGCAAACAGGGCACTTTATATCTTACCAAAGTACCAAAATTGAGTGTTGTAGCTCCCACAAATATGGCAAAAATTACAGAATAAAAAAAACAGAAAAACACCATTGAGTTTGTAAAAAGTGTCGTGAAAAATTTAAGCGGGCCTGCTTTAAAAAATACATATATGGTAAGTAATATCAAGGCAAGACTTTCTAAAGATGATAAAAGCGTAGATATTTTTTTTGACTCCCACAAATAAGGCCTGAAAAAAGTAGCCGCTATTGCAGCAGGTGCTATTTTTAATAAGCTGGTTACAGAACCATCATATTCTACACCAAGAGAAAAAGACGATTCAGCTTGGTCTGACATATTGATAAAATTAGTTTGCTGGGTTTTAACTGATTCGGTTATTTTATCTAATGCAAAATTACCCAGGTCTTCTGTTAATTTATCGGCTAAAGCAAAAAGTCCAATAATGCAAAAGAAAATTATTACTATCCCAATAGCAATTTTTCCAAAAGTATTTTTTACTCTATTTATATTGCGCAACACTAAATACAACACATAAAAAGGTAAGTAAGAAATAATGATATATACCTTAACTATATAAAGTATATAAGCTGCTATCAAGGTAATAACTAAATTTTTTATAATAGATTGTCTTTTTTCAAAAATGCAATATAATGAATATGTCATCCAGCCAAGCATTCCTGTGCATATTGGGTCTTTCAAAATACCTGAACTCCAAAAAATAAAAGTGGGTAAGTAAATAATAGCGATGGCTAATTTTTTATGCAACTGAGGATAGTGTTCATAAAAAAATCTATATAAACGCCATACACCACTGTAAGAAATCATTGAAAAACATAAGTTTATCAATAAGTATTTTCCCAAAGTAAAAAAAGCTAAAATGGCCACTAGCCTAGATATAAAAAAATTGCTCTCTAATCTGAAGTAACCTGAGTTATAAGTATCCTTTAAAAAATTCTCATCGTAATTAGAACCCGGTCCAAATAGCAAATGAATGTTTTTAGCAGGGTCCTTAAGAATTAGTTCATATAAATGCTGGCCCTCAGGAAAATATAAAGAAGTGCTATCGCCACTGGTGAGGTAAACAAAAAAAATAGTAAATGCTACACTGCTAAATACTTTTATCCAAAAACCTTGTTTATGGTATCTTTTTAATATTGGATCATTAATGCGTTTTCGACGTGCCGAAAAAATTAAATGAAAAATTAAAACATAAAAAGGAAATAATATGATGTCTGTAAAACTCATTCTTCTTTATCAGAAACTGTTTGTATTAAATATGAACAAATGTGTACAGACAAATTTATCCTAAATTATCATTTGCTATTCAATAATATAGAGTTATTTTGCCCATACTAAAGATAGTGCTATATGTGTGGTATTGCAGGTTCAATAAATTTTAAATTATCATATAAAGATATTGATCAAACTATGTTACACCGTGGACCAGATGAACAGGCTGGTTTTATTACGGACAATGTTGACTTATATCATTTACGTTTATCTATATTGGATATTGAGGGAGGAAAACAACCCATGCATTTGAATGATCGCTTTACAATTATATTTAATGGGGAAATTTATAATCACAATGAAATAAGAAGGCTTCTAAACCTTCAGGGTGCTACAAAATCTGACACAGAAACATTATTACTATTGTATCAGAAATATGGTGTTGGTTTTTTGCAATACCTGGATGGCATGTTTGCTTTCGCCATTTACGATAATAAGGAAAAGAAGTTATTCATAGCAAGAGACCGTGCTGGTAAAAAACCAGTTTACTATTATTCCGATGGACAAAAAATTGTTTTTGCAAGCGAATTAAATTGTCTTAAAGCACTGTTGCCTTTGCAAATGGAAAACAACCATTTTTACCATTATCTCAGGTTAGGTTCTTTTTATGGTGCTCTAACCCCCTACAAAAATGTGGCAGAATTAAATGCGGGCCACTTTTTAGTGATTGATTGTACTACTTTGCAAATTGAAAAAAAATGTTGGTGGAGCATAAACAGTTTTTATGAACAACCAAATGAAGATAGTTTTGAAGAGAGTCTTGAAAAAGTGGATAGTTATTTGAATACAGCAATAAAAAGAAGGGTACAATCATCTGATCTGGAAGTTGGAAGTTTTTTAAGCGGTGGTATAGACAGTGGTTTAACAACCGCTATAGCCACTAACTATAATAATAAAATTAAAACCTTTACCGTTTCCTTTAATGGAGAGTATGATGAAGCTCCGCTGGCTAAATTAGTTGCTGATAAATACCGGACAGACCACACGGAAATAAATATTTCCTTTGATCATCTTAAAAATGATCTGGAAAAAATTTGCTGTAATTATGGCGAGCCGTTCTTTGACAGTTCTGCTATCCCTAGTTATTACGTTAGTGCGGCAGCTAAAAAACATCTTACTGTTATATTAAACGGCGATGGGGCCGATGAATTGTTTGGCGGTTACAGACGTTATGTCCCTTTTTCAAAATACGACTTTTTTAAAAGCTCTGCTCTTATTAAAAACTCCGCTGGTATAGTAAAAAATATATTGCCTTCTTCCAATAATAAAAAATCTACTCATAATTATTTCTATCGACTTCTTTCGCTTGCATCAAAAAATAACCTGGAGATCTATTTATCTGCTGGGGTAGATATTATGGAAGACTATGAAGAAAATATCCTGAGTCAGAATATAGATTACCTGCAACCCATTCGAAGTGATTTTAATGCGATTGCTAACGCAAATATCAGTGGGTTAAGGAAAATCATGAACATGGATTTTAATATAACTTTGTATACTGATTTACTGGTAAAAATGGATATAGCCAATATGGCCAATTCATTAGAAGGAAGAAGCCCATTTTTATGCAAGGAATTATTAGAGTATGCACCTGGTATTAATGACGGGTTTAAAATAAAAGGAAGTGTTACAAAATATATACTAAGACAATTATCTAAAAAATATCTTCCTGCAGAAATAATCAATCAACCAAAAAGAGGTTTTGAAATACCTTTAAAAAACTTGGTAAACCAGGAATTAAAAGAGCCTGTTTTCGATTATTTGGGCTCGCCAAATGCTTTAAGCCGCCAATTTATTAACAATAATTTTTTGGATGGATTGTTAAGTAATAAAGTAAAAATTCCTGCTGAAAAAAGAGCAAAAATTTTATGGACCTTACTAAGTATGGAAATATGGTATAAAAAATCTATTTGCAATAAATGAATCAACCTCCCTTAAAGAAAAAAAAAATCCTGCATACAACCACCCGGCTTGTTTTAGGGGGCGGTGTTGAAAAAAATATTTATTACACCATTGCCAGCCTTACAAATGAATTTGAATTTCATTTAAGTTGCGGGGGCCATTTTGAAGATGATTTATTTTGTCATCTTCCCGAAGTTAAAATTATTATTTGCCCTCATTTAATTAATGCCATTCACCCAATAAAAGATTTAAAAGCGCTTTGGTTTTATTACCGGCTTATTAAAAAAGAGAAGTATGATATTGTGCATACGCATGAAACAAAAGCCAGCTTTATTACAAAACTAGCGGCATGGCTGGCTGGATGCCCCTATGTAATTTATGGCTTACATGGTGTTACTTTTAATGATCCGATGAGTCGTTTTAAAAGAAATTTTTATATACTGCTGGAAAAACTAACCATCCGTTGTGCCGATATAATAGTTGCGGTAGGGCACAATACCATTGAGGCATACCATAAAGAAAACATCGGCAAAAATATTCCCTTCCAGGTTGTAAGAAGTGGAATTGATATCACTAATTATTTAAAGCAGGCGGTACAAACTGATGAAGAAAAATTGACACTCAGAAAATCGCTGGATATCAAAGGTGATGATATTGTATTAATTACTGTGGGAAGGTTTTCCTATTCAAAAGCCCAACGGTATGCCATCGAAGCTTTTGCCAGCTTGCAAAAGAAATATACTAACTTAAAGTTTTTACTCATTGGCGATGGTGAGTTATTACCCGACTGCAAGATTTTAGCCGAAACTTTAAATATACCTGATAACAGTATTTATTTTTTAGGCTATCAAAAAAATATACCTAAGTATTTGTCCATTAGCGATGTGTTTATATTTACTTCATTAAGAGAAGGTTTACCCAGGGTTATTGTTGAAGCGTCAGTATTAAAAATACCTGTAATAACATTTCAGGTTGAAGGAGCTGAAGAGGTATTGCAAAATGAAAAAACAGGTTTTATAGTACCGCAAGGTGATGGAAATTTATTACTATCCAAAACAGAAGAGCTAATTTTACACCCTCAGTTAAGATTATCTTTTGGCAAAGGCGCCTATCAGTTTGTAATACAATATTGGGATATTAGTATAATGACTGAGCAGTTATACAAAATTTACAACAGAAACACAGGGTAATGAAAATTGCGTTTACAATTGATTTTGAAGATTGGTATCAGGGCATTGACCTTCCTTTTGAGAGATGGAAAAATCTTGAAAAAAGGTTGCATATTGGCCATTATAAATTACTGGAATTATTTCAAAAAGCCAATGTAAAAGCTACCTATTTTATATTAGGAAAAACCATTGAGGATCATCCAAAAATGATCAGCGAGATAATTAATGAGGGTCACGAAATTGCCTGTCATACCTATTCTCATCCATTTATTTACAAATTATCTCCTAAAGAATTTAGAGAAGAATTACAAAAATCCAAACAATTAATAAATTCATTTGGCGTTAAATATACCGGTTTTAGGGCGCCTTATTTTTCTATAGATGCACGAAGCCTTTGGGCATTGGACATTTTGAAAGAAGAAGGCTTTACATTTGATTCAAGCATTTTTCCGGGAGATGCAAAGCGCACAGGTATTCCGGGGTTTAACCCTAAAATTCAACAGTTGCATAATGGATTAGTTGAATTTCCGATAAGTACTGTTAAGGTTTTTAATTTTGATTTTGGTGTGGGAGGGGGCTATTTTAGGCTACTGCCCTACAATTTTTTTAAAGAAAAGATGGAAAAAATTTTAAAAGAACGGCATACTATGTTTTATTTACATCCCTGGGAACTTGATATTAAACAACCCAAGGTTCCGGGAATAAACAGGCGTATAAGATTTACCCATTATGTAAATTTATATTCCGCAGAAAAAAAAGTAAGCCGATTATTACGTGATTTTGAATGCACAACGGTATCTGATATCTTAAATAATCAATAACTAATAATAATACAATGGATAATAATACAATGGATAATAATAAAAACTATACCCTTACTGAAACAAAAGATGTGGAGACTTTCTTTCATGGATATGCTGCGGATTTTGATAGTATTTATGGGCATACCAAAAAAAGAAGTGGGTGGGATAAATTTTTAGACACGTATTTTAGAAAATCGATGCGCCTGCGGTACGATTTGGTTTTAAAGTATGCGGTCAACACTGATATTAAAACAATATTGGATGTAGGCTGTGGCGGCGGAGTTTATGGTGAAGCTTTATTGAATATGGGCAAAACAGTTACAGGGCTGGATATTGCAGACGGAATGCTTGAATTGGCAGAAATAAAAACTAAAAAATTTGTAGCAGAAGGCAAAGTAAATTATGTACATAGCGGATACCTTGAACATGAGTTTACAGAAAAGTTTGATACTGCCGTATTGGTTGGTTTTTTTGATTATATAAAAACACCATTGGAGGTTTTTAAAAAATTAGAAACGGAAATCACAAAAGAACTATTAATGAGCTTTCCTAAATCAGGAGGCTTTTTGGGCTGGCAAAGAAAAATACGGTATAACATGAGGAATTGCCCATTATACTATTATTCAAAAAAAGATTTAGAAACATTATTCTCAAAAATAGGCTGGTCCGGTAAAGTTGAAATTTTTGATATTGAAAGGGATTTTTTTGTTCGGGTTAAATTTTAAATAAATTACATACAATTTTTGCCCGGTCCATTTTGACCGGGCTTTTTATTTTAAAGCAAGCTTTACAAAATAAATCTGTTAATATTTTACAGGTTATCTTCAAACAAAATATATTCAACATTGTTACATTGAAGGATATGCATCAATAATATGAACTCATTTACCATAAAAGACCTCGAAAATTTATCTGGCATTAAAGCACATACCATAAGGATATGGGAGCAGCGATATAATTTTTTAAAACCCAGCCGGTCAGATACCAATATAAGATACTATAGCAACCACGAATTAAAAAAGGTACTGAACATTGCCTTGCTCAATAAATATGGTTATAAAATATCACACATTGATAAAATGGGTGATGTAGAAGTAAAAGAAAAAATATTATCGCTTACCCAGCTACAGGCTCAACAGGAACGCATTGTAAACGATTTGATACAATGTATGATTGATTTAAATATAGAAAAGCTGGAGGATATTTTAGATGACCATATAAGGGCACGTGGTATTGAAAGAACTATTACGCAGATTATTTTTCCATATATGGAAAAGATAGGTATTTTATGGCTTACCAACCATATAAACCCGGCACAGGAACATTTGGTAACTAATATCATCCGCCAAAAACTGATAGTAGGTATTGAAGGAATTACTTCTTCATTAAAAGTTAATAAAACCGTATTGCTATTTTTGCCCGAAGGCGAATATCATGAACTGGGAATGTTGTTTATGTATTATTTATTAAAAAGCAGGGGGGTAGCTACCATTTATCTTGGTGCCAATATTCCATTAAAAGATGTTGAATATGTTGTTAATTTAAAAAAGCCGGATTATTTGTACTCGCATTTAACTGCCGTAGGCCACAATTTTAATTTTGATAAGTTTATAAGTAATATCACAAAAATATTTAAAGGCACACCCATCATTATTTCAGGGCTTTTAACCAATACCTACGAAAAGAAAATACCTCCACACATCAACTTTAAAAAATCATTCCCCGAAGTAATGCAGTTTGTATCTGAACTGTAGATTATGACATCACCCCGCATATCATTTTTTAGTTTTAAATTTTGTTTAACAATTAATTAAAAAAAATAAACAAATAAATTTGTTTTAATTAAATTTTTGTTTAACTTTACACCATAATAAATTAAACACTTTTGTTATGGCAACTATCGACTTCAATCAATTATTGATTAATAATACAGAGTTTTTAAAGCCTTTTGCCATTACATTAACCAGAGATAATGAGGTTGCCAAAGACTTGCTGCAGGAAACAATGTACAGGGCTTTAGCCAATAAAGAAAAGTACAATGTGGGTACTAATATTAAAGCATGGTTATACACCATCATGCGTAATATTTTTATTAACAACTATCGCCGCAAAGCAAAACAAAATACCATTTTCGATAATACTCCCAACGAATTTTTGTTAAACTACAACCAGGTTACCACTACCAATGCTGCTGAGGGTGCTTTAAAGTTAAAAGACATACAAGCCTCTATACATCAGCTTCCTGCAATTTTCCGCAATCCGTTTATGTTGTATTTTGAAGGATATAAATACCACGAAATTGCAGACTTGCTCAATGAACCACTGGGAACAATAAAAAGCAGGATACACTTTGCAAGAAAATTGCTTAAAGAACAACTTTCAAGGTTTTGATTTATACTATAAAAATAAATATCCCCGCTTTAAAATCAATAAGCTTTACTTTAGATAATTGAAAACTGTTGTTATCATAGGGAGCGGTTTTGCAGGGTTGTCAGCTGCATGCTTTATGGCCAAAGCTGGTTGGCAGGTTACCGTATTGGAGAAACAATCCATACCAGGTGGAAGGGCGAGACAATTACAGGCAGAAGGTTTTACGTTTGATATGGGCCCAAGCTGGTACTGGATGCCCGATGTATTTGAACGTTTTTTTAATTGTTTTGGAAAAAAAGTTGCAGACTATTATCAACTCGACAGATTAGACCCATCCTACAGAATTTACTGGCCTGATAACTGCACCGATATACCAGCAGATTACACTTCTCTTAAAAAATTATTCGATAGTATAGAGCCGGGCAGCGGCACTATGCTTGATAAATTTATGAAGGAAGCTCATTATAAATATGAAGTAGGCATCAATAAATTAGTATATAAGCCCGGGCAGTCAATTACTGAATTTGCAGATATTGATTTAATAGAAGGGGTATTTAAACTGGATGTGTTTACATCAATGAAAAAACACATTGGCAAACATTTTAAAAATAAACAACTTCAGCAACTGTTAGAATTTCCGGTATTATTTTTAGGGGCTTTGCCCGAAAATACTCCTGCGTTGTACAGCCTGATGAATTATGCCGATATAAAACTGGGAACATGGTATCCGCAGGGTGGAATGTATAAAATAGTAGCCGGCATGTATAAATTGGCAACTGAATTAGGGGTTACATTCCATTTCAATCACAATGTTGTAAAAATTAATATTGAAAGTGGTGTTGCCAAAAATGTGGTTGCAGAAACTGCTTACAGCCATCAACAAATTTCATGCACCAGCTTCGAAACAGATGTGGTGGTTGGTGGAGCAGACTATCATTTTATAGAAAGCAAACTACTGCCACTTGAAAGCAGAAGTTATACTGATAAATATTGGAACAAGAGGGTAATGGCGCCAAGCTGTTTATTATATTATGTTGGCTTAAACAAAAAGCTGAAAAATATTTTGCACCATACATTATTTTTTGATGTAAGTTTTGATGAACATGGTAAAGAAATTTATACTACACCCCAATGGCCAATAAACCCTTTATTCTATGTAAGTGCAACCTCTATAAGCGATAACAGCGTGGCACCTGAAGGATGTGAGAATCTATTTTTTCTTATTCCGGTAGCAAGCGGCTTACAAAATGATACAGAAGAGGTTAGGGATAAATACTTTACTGCTGTTATAAAACGCTATGAAGATAAAATAGGGCAGTCTGTAAAAGATGCCATTATATATAAAAAATCCTATTCTGTTAGTAACTTTATAGAAGATTACAACGCATTTAAAGGAAATGCTTATGGCTTGGCGAACACTTTGATGCAAACGGCTGTTCTAAAACCGGCATGCAGAAGTAAAAAGGTTACAAATCTGTTTTATACAGGTCAGCTAACAGTACCGGGGCCCGGTGTACCCCCAAGTTTAATTAGTGGAGAAGTTGTAGCTAAGGAAATATTAAAACAGTTTTAAACAACAAGCCAGCCTTGTATTAAGCCGAAAATATATAATAGAAATAAAAACATGCATTAAACAAAACTATCCCAAACTTGTTATTGGAATAGTCAACAATGACGAACATAATAACTGATATCAAAAAAGCACAGAGCCATGATGAACCTTTTTCATGAGTTGAGCCAGGAGTGCAGTAAAGCAACTACAGAAAAGTATAGCACTTCTTTCAGTAGTGCTATTAAATTATTGCATCCTAATTTGCGTACACCTGTTTTTAATATTTATGGATTTGTACGTTTTGCAGATGAAATTGTCGATACATTTCATCAACATAATAAAACGCTGCTGCTTGCAGAATTTAAAAAAGAAACTTATACTGCAATTGAAAGGGGCATTAGCCTGAACCCTATTCTGCATAGCTTTCAATTAACAGTTAATGAATATAATATTTCGCACAGTTTGATAGCTGCTTTTTTCAAAAGCATGGAAATGGACCTTAGTAAAGCATCATATGATTGTGAGGGGTATAAAGACTATATTTATGGAAGTGCGGAAGTTGTAGGTTTAATGTGCCTGTACGTTTTTTGCGAAGGAGACATAAAGATGTATGAAAAATTAATGCCGTCTGCAAAATCGCTTGGGGCTGCTTTTCAAAAAGTAAACTTTTTAAGGGATGCCAAAACTGATTATGAACAATTAAACAGGACTTATTTTCCTGAAGTTGATTTTAATAATTTTACACCTGCCATGAAAGTTCAAATAGAAAAAGAAATTGATGAGGATTTTTCTGATGCCTACCTCGGTATTGTACTGCTGCCCATTAAGGCAAGGTTTGGCGTATATGTAGCTTACAAATATTATTTATCACTTTTTAAAAAAATTAAAAAAGCAAAGCCTGATAATATTTTAGAGCAACGCATAAGGATACCTGATTATGGAAAAGTTATTATAGTGGCAAAAGCAGGTGTAAGAAAACAGTTTAATATTTTGTAAATCACCAGTATTTATGGATGTTATTTTAGTAGATGAGAACGATGTGGCCATCGGAACAATGGAAAAATTAGAAGTTCACCAAAAAGCCCTGTTGCACAGGGCTTTCAGCATTTTTATTTTTAATATTAAAGGAGAAATGTTGTTACAGAAAAGAGCAGAAAATAAATACCATAGCCCAGGATTATGGACCAATGCATGCTGTAGTCATCCTGCACCAAACGAGTCTACCATAACCTCCGCCACAAAAAGGTTACAGGAAGAAATGGGTTTTACCACTTCGCTGGAAAAGGTATTTGATTTTATATATAAAGCCCCTTTTGATAACGGCTTAACAGAGCATGAACTGGATTATGTATTTATCGGAACCTATGATAATGAAATTTCCCCCTGCAGAGAAGAAGTAAGTGATTATTGTTACATGTCAACATCAGCAATAAAGGATTCCCTTCAAGTGCATCCTCAAAAATATACTGAATGGTTTAAAATTGCCTTTCCAAAACTGCTGGCATATCTTGCAGTAAAAAATTAGTACCGATACCTCTATTGGCTGGAGTTACTTAAACTGAATCGGCATTTTAAAACGCATGCATACAAAAAAAGCAATAATTATTGGAAGTGGTGTAGGTGGTATGGCAGCAGCCATACGCATGGCGGTGCAGGGTTTTGAAGTTGCCGTGTATGAAAAAAATGCTGACCCGGGCGGTAAAATAGCTGCTTTTGAAAAAGATGCTTTTCATTTTGATGCTGGTCCTTCTTTATTTACGCAGCCGCAAAATATAGAAGAATTATTTTCTTTAGCACAAGAACCTATTCACGAATATTTTAGCTATCAGCCTTTGCCAGTTGCCTGCAAATATTTTTATGAAAATGGCAAGATAGTGCAGGCTTATACCAATACCGATAAGTTTGGGCAGGAGTTAAAGGAGCAATTGAATGAAGCCCCGGAAAAAGTACTCGCTTATTTAAAAGAGTCTGAAAAACTATTTGATAATATTGGCACAGTCTTTCTAAATAATTCTTTGCATAAAAGAAAAACATGGTTTAATAAACGTATTGGCAGGGCATTAAGCGCCACCCGGTTTGGTTATTTATTTAATACCCTCAATCATCATAATAGTAAACATTTTTCATCTCCAGAAGCCGTACAATTATTTAACCGCTTTGCTACCTACAATGGAAGTAACCCATATAAAGCCCCTGCCATGCTTAGTTTAATACCTCACCTGGAACAGAACCTGGGAACTTTTTATCCAAAGGGAGGCATGGTTTCTATCACGAATGCCTTGTATAATCTGGCCATAAAAAAAGGAGTACGGTTTTTTTTCAACAGCCCTGTGCAACGGATCATACAGCACAAAGCTGTGGCGAAAGGCGTAGTAGTGAGCAATGAAAATATTATGGCGGAAGTGGTTATAAGCAATGTAGATGTATATTTTACTTATAAAAATTTGTTGGGGAATTATAGCCAGGCAAAAAAAATATTACGACAGGAACGTAGCAGCAGCGCCATCATTTTCTATTGGGGCATAAACAAATCTTTTCCGCAATTGCAGTTGCACAATATTTTTTTTAGTAGCGGTTACAAAACCGAATTTGATACTATTTTTACACATAAAAAAATAAGCAGCGACCCTACGGTGTATATTAATATAACATCCAAAATAGAAAGCAGCATGTGTCCCGAAGGGAAAGAAAACTGGTTTGTAATGGTAAACGTACCTGCTAATACAGGACAAAACTGGAATCAGTTAAAAGTTAATTTACGTAGTGATATCCTCTCCAAGCTTAGCCGTATGTTAGGCGAAAACATAGCGCCGTTGATAGTTACAGAGCATACACTGGATCCTGTACAAATTGAAGAACAAACAGATTCCTACATGGGCTCTTTATATGGCACCAGCTCCAATTCAAAACTGGCAGCATTTTTCCGTCATGCAAATTATAGCGATACTATCAGGGGTTTGTATTTTTGCGGTGGCAGCGTACATCCCGGTGGCGGCATTCCGCTTTGTTTAAAGAGTGCAAAAATTGTAAGTGAATTAATAGCCGGCGATTATAAATAATAACCAACTGACTTTGTTAAACAATTTATCTAAATATCAAATAGCTACTTTTCTTGCCATTTTATTTCACCTGGTTGGCTTAATTGGTATTCTGTTTTTTGACAACCCTTTTTTTATAGAGTCTACCCCTTTTAACCTCTTGTTAAGTGGTGCACTATTAATGTGGACGCAGGAAGAAAAAAATAAATATTTTTATTTTTTTGTATTATTAACTTTTGCAGTGGGTTTTACTGTTGAAGTAATTGGCGTAAACACTGGTTTTCTTTTTGGCAACTATAGTTATGGAAAAGTATTGGGCTTTCAATGGCAAAAAGTTCCGCTTGTTATTGGTGTAAATTGGTTCATCGTTATATACTGTTGCGGCATTAGTATGTATAGCTTACTAACCAGGGTTATTAAACAGGTGGCTGAAAAAACCCAGGCACCACCGCAGGTTCTAAAAGCAATTTCTGTAATTACAGATGGTGCAACACTGGCTGTTTTATTCGATTGGCTGATAGAGCCGGTTGCAGTAAAACTGGGCTTTTGGCAATGGCAGGGCGATGGTGATATCCCACTATATAATTATGTTTGCTGGATAACAATAAGTGCCTTACTGCTAACCGCTTTTCATTTTCTAAAATTTAACAAGCAAAACAAATTTGCCATAAATTTGTTGCTTATACAGGTAATGTTTTTTTTACTGCTACGAACATTTTTGAAATAATATTTTGTACCATGCATTGGCTTTTATTTATAGCAATAATATTAATTACTTTTTTCATCATGGAAGGCATTACATGGCTTATGCACCGTTATGTAATGCATGGTTTTTTATGGTACCTGCACCAGGATCATCATCAGAAAGGCTCTGGCTTTTTTGAAAAAAACGATGCGTTCTTTCTTATTTTTGCCATACCCAGCTGGCTTTGTATCATGCTGGGTTTACACGCTAAGGTATACCCCGTAGCCGCCATCGGCTTTGGTATTGCAATGTATGGGCTCGCTTATTTTGTAGTACATGAAGTAATTATACACCAGCGGTTTAAATGGTTTACCCGAAGCAATAATACCTATATACGTACTATACGCTGGGCACACAAAATGCATCACAAACATTTAGACAAGTTTAAGGGAGAAAGTTTTGGAATGCTGCTGGTAGCAAAAAAATACTGGCAAAAGGTAAAAGCCGATAAATTAAGAAATGTGTAATTAAATATTTTGTGCCGGGCAGTTTAATTGCTATCAAACTTTATTGGCAGCCTGCCCCGGTTTTTTATCGGGATCCCGCTCTTTTGCTGTATTTCATCATTCATCTTTTATCTTAGCGTAGTAATTCATTTGCAAAACGCATTTAATTTTAACAGTTGAATAATCACTACATTTATTTTTTAATTCTTTGCTGTTCACTCGCCGGGCCGCTGGCTTTAAGCTTTGATAAGAAAATATGTTTTTATAAAAAATGGAAAATTCTGTTACCAGCCGTTGTACTGCCGGCATTATTTTACATTATTTGGGATATTTTTTTTACTGCAAAAAATGTGTGGAGTTTTAATGAAAACTATATTACCGGAATAAAAATTGTCAACCTTCCCATAGAAGAAGTATTATTTTTTTTTGTTGTTCCCTATTGCTGTGTATTTATTTATGAATGTGTTCGTTGTTATTTACCCAGCTTAAAAAATAAACCACCAGCCGATACCGTTTTGCAAGTATTGGCAATAGTATTATTGATAGCTGGTATCATTTTTTATAAAAAAAAATATACTTGTTATACATTTATTTTTACTGCTGTTTTTATTGCCGTCATTTATTGGAAAAAATATTATTTCAAGGAATTTGATGCTCTTTCTTTTTTAGCTGCTTATGCTATTATTTTAATTCCATTTTTAATTGTAAATGGTTTTCTTACCGCAATACCGGTGGTGGTGTATAGTGATGCAGAAAATCTTGGCATAAGAATTTACACCATTCCTTTTGAAGATACTTTTTACGGCATGTTGCTGATACTGATGAATATAGTTATTTATGAAAAGCTTAAAAGTAGCCGCAGCATTTAACTTTGGGCTGTTAATAATAAAATTATTCTACAAATATGGAATTTGGAAGAGTGACAGAGAATGAATTGAACAGCATTGATTTTTCTTTGCCTGCCGAACCTGCCTACAATAAAAGTATATTAAAAGGTAACCCTGTAAAGGCTCCCAAAATATATATTGGTTGTGCCAAATGGGGCAGAGAAGAATGGGTAGGTAAAATTTATCCGCCAAACACAAAGGAAAAAGATTTCCTAAAATATTATGTGCAACATTACAATAGCATAGAATTAAACGCAACACATTACAAAGTGTATGGTGAAGGCGGAATTAAAAAATGGAAAGAAAAAGCGGCAGGAAAGGATTTTAAATTTTGCCCTAAAATGTATCAGGGTGTAACGCACCGGGGTAGCCTTAGTGGAAAACAATTTATTACCAATGAATTCTTTCGTGGCATTGTTGCGTTTGAAGAATATCTCGGCCCTATATTCATCCAGGTGAGCGATACATTTTCTCCAAAAAGAAAAGACGAGTTATTTAATTATTTAAAAACATTACCTACCGGTCTGCAATTCTTTTTAGAAGTACGCCACCCTGGCTGGTTTAAAAAAGACGGTATTATGGAAGGGATGTTCGATACATTAAAATCATTGAACATGGGGGCGGTAATTACCGATACTGCGGGACGGAGAGATTGCACACATATGCAGCTTAGCATTCCAAAAACATTCATCCGCTATGTAGGTAATAGTTTACATCCGTCGGATAATACAAGAATTGACGCATGGGTAAAGCGAATAAAATATTGGCTGGACAATGGTTTGGAAGAATTGTATTTTTTCATGCACATGCATGATGAAGCCACCTCACCCGAATTGACTGTTTATTTGGTAGATAAAATAAATAAGGAAATAGGATTGAATTTAATAAAGCCAACATTTGTTAAAACGCAAAAGGGGTTGTTTGATTAAACCCAACTTCGCTTAGCCTTTTTAATTGCTAATGGATTTTTTAATGAACTTCAAATAGCTCTTCCCATCTGGAAGTATATCTTGGGCTTCTCATTTCCATCCTCATTTTCCAATTTCTTTTAGTGCCACTTGCCGCAAATTTTAATACATCATCCCGCTGACTAAAGTTGATGTTGTCAATCATATCCATTAACAGCCTTTTTCCATTATCCCTTTCTGCTACAAATAAATTTCCCTGTATCGTCGTGTCTGACACTAAACCACCCAGCATTACGCCAGCCTTTTTATAAAGCCTTCCATGTTCATATAGTTTATCTACCAGTTGCACCGCAAGTTTTATCAACTCGTTGGTAGATGAAGTAGCCACAGCCAATGTAACATAACTACTAATTGTAGGACCATGCCTGAAATAAGCATTGTGGCTTTGTTCTTTGGGTACCACAAATACACTAATGATGTTGGCAGCACTTCGTTGTCGCCGTAATTTTTCTGCAGCCCTGGAAGTATAGGTTGCCACCGCTTCTTTTATATCCCCGATATTTTTTACCGGGCTGCCAAACATCCTGGTGGTAGCAATCATTTTTTTCACTGTCAATTCTTTTTCCATTTCGTTGGCAGGCTCACCTTTTAATTCTTTTACTAAACGTATACCCACCACACCACCTAAATTTTTATGTGCCCATTCTTCTGTTTTTTTAGAGAGGTCAAATGCTGTGAATACTGCATTCATCTCTCTCAGCTTTTCTGCATACTGCCTGCCTACACCCCACACTTCACCAATGGGAGTATCCTGCAATGCGCTGTCGATTTTTTCTTTCGTATCCAGCACTACCACACATTGGGTTTCTATCTTTTTTTTCTTTGCTAAATGATTGGCCACTTTTGATAATACTTTGGTAGGCGCAATGCCTACAGATACTTTTATGCCCGTCCATTCTTCTACTGTTTCTCTTATTCTCAATCCTGCTTCCTGCAAATCCCCTTTCGCAAATTCATCTAAATCTAAAAAGGCTTCATCTACAGAATATACTTCCACATTTTCTTTACCGACCAGCATCCGCAGTGTTTCCATTACCCGCCAACTAAGGTCGCCATACAAATTATAATTGGAGGAAAATGTAGCTACATTATGTTTTTCAATCAATGGCTTTGCCAAAAAATATGGGCCAGCCATCTGTACCCCAAATGCTTTGGCCTCGTCGCTTCGGGATATAATACAGCCATCATTATTGCTCAGCACAACAACAGGTTTGTTATCTAAATGTGGTTGAAACAAGCGTTCGCAACTACAATAAAAACTGTTACAATCTACAATGGCTTTCATGTGTATAGGCTAAAGCCCTTTTATTTTTATTCTTTCTTATCATCTCCGGGCTGAAGCCCGGAGCAACTCATGAGGAGCAACTCATGAGTTGCCTCAGGCTTTAGCCTGAGGTTTCCTTTATCAATGTAAATCCATATTTCTTTATAAATTCATCATACTCTTCCTCAAATGTTTTCTTTGCATGATGTATTTCCTGGTTCTTTATATATTCCCTTACAGCATTAATTCCAGATTCACTTACCGATACAGCAAAGTATTCATCCTGCCATTCAAAATGTTCTTTGCACAAATTATTTTTATTAATCCAGAAAGAGCTTTCGCCCTTTAAGAGTTGCAGTATGTTGGCAATTGTTTGGTCAGCATTTAACGAAATAAGGCAATGTAGATGGTCAATGTGCCCGTTTACAAAATCTACATAGATGCCCTTGCCAAGGCCATTATCCCTGATGTGTTTAAACACTTGGTGCCGCATGTCTTTTGTTAAAAGGCGGCCCCTTTTTTTAGTAGCCCACACTAAATGAATCCAGATTTTAATGAATGGCATAGTTGTAAAATTTATATGAATAAATATAATGTCCTTTCTTTTCTTTCTTTTTATCCCCAGTCTAAAGACTGGGGCAACTCATGAATGCTCTGGCCTTCAGGCCAGAGACCTGATAGCATAAACCACCACTCCCCAAATTTTAAAATCCATAAATTCACTCACCTCAATTGTAGAAAGTTTTGGCGTTTCAGGAACCAGCCGCAAACGGTTCATTGTTTTTTCATAACGGCGTATCAGCATTTCACCATCAAGTACAGCAATTACAATTTTACCATTCAGGGGCTTAATACTCCGGTCCACTATCACAATATCGCCGTCAAAAATGCCCGCGTTAATCATGCTGCTACCACTCACTTTCATAAAAAAAGTTGCCGGCTTATTGCGGATAAGCTGTTCATTTAAATCAATACCCCGTTCCATATAATCATCTGCCGCAGCGCCAAAGCCAGAGGCATTTGCCATGGGCACATCATGCTGACTAAATCTTTTGCTACCTGCATAGCTGCTTCCAAAAAAGTTTTCCACTTCCATATAAATTATTTTATTGTTAACTAAATTATTTAGTAAATTTACACTAAATAAATTGGCAATTCCAAATTTTAAAATACATATTTATGGCAAAGCAATTACTGGCAGCGGCACCACCGCCTTTTAAACCAAAAGAGCGGGATCTTAGTAACACTACCCCCGGCTATAAAATTTACGAATACCTGCTGGTGCTTAATCCACATGAAACATTAAGAGACAAAATCATGCAGGTAAAGCAATATTTTTTTGATACCTATAAAAATCCCTCAGCAGTATATGGTAAGCCGCATATAACCTTGGCAAACTTTGTACAATACGCCCTGATGGAAGAGCGGCTTGTAAACAGGCTGCAGGCTGTTGCAATGGCTTTTCCACCAATAAAAATAGAGTTGAAAGATTATGACAGTTTTCCTTCGCATACCATTTACATCAATATCACCAGTAAGGTGCCGGTGCAAACACTGGTAAAAAATATCCGTGCAGAAACCCAGCGTTTAATGAAACTGAATGATGATAATAAACCGCATTTTATAATGGAGCCGCACCTTACCATAGCTAGAAAGCTGCAGCCATGGCAATATGAAAAAGGCTGGCTCGAATTCAGTAACCTGCATTTTACCGGCCGTTTTATTGCAGATGCCATGTTGCTGTTGCGGCGGTCTTTAGATGAAATGAAATATCAAATTGTACAGCGTTTTGAGTTTAAGAATTTGCCTATCGCAACGGTGCAGGGAGATTTGTTTGGGCTGTAAAAATAAGATGGCTGGGCCATGGTTTTGATTATCTATTTTACTTTATTGGCAGCCTGTCCACCGGGGTGGATCGCACCCTTGTACTATATAACACTGTTCAACAATCCTGGTAATAACCTTATTCGCATAAATAATTTTTAATCCATCTTAAACCTTTGTCAACAAAATAAATATGAACAACAATAAACTACAACAAGACCATTATAAAGTAAAGCCAAAAACGCACGAAAATCCACAACCGGCTTCACCCGGCGATGAGGGATTGGAAAAACCTGCCTCTACAGAAAACAGCAATTATATACATGGCAGGGGTGCACAGTTTAATACAAAAAACCGTTTTTTAAAAGATGAAAAAACAAGAGAACATTTTGAATCGGTAGATGACTGGAGCGATGAAAATATTCCAACATCTTACCTGGAGCAGGAAAGCAAAACCATCGTAAACAAAGTAGAAAGTAAAGATGTAGGCATGGGCTACAGCATGAACCCCTATGCAGGATGTGAGCATGGTTGTATTTACTGCTATGCCCGTAATGTGCATGAATACTGGGGTTATAGCGCCGGGCTTGATTTTGAAAGAAAAATTATTATCAAAAAAAATGCACCGCAGCTTTTGCGTAAATTTTTAATGCATCCAAAATGGGATGCAACCCCCATCATGCTTAGCGGTAATACAGATTGTTATCAACCCGCCGAACAAACCTACAGGCTGACAAGAAAAATGCTGGAAGTATGCAATGAGTTTAACCAGCCGGTTGGTATACTCACCAAAAATAGCTGGATATTAAAAGACAAAGATGTGTTGCAGGAAATGGCAAAAAAGAAAATCGTATCTGCCATGGTTTCCATTACTTCTTTTAATGAAGACCTGCGGAGGGTGATGGAACCAAGAACAACTACGGCCAAACAAAAATTGAAAATAATCAACGAGCTCAGCAGCGCCGGTGTAAGAATGGGTATAATGATGGGGCCGATGATACCCGGTTTAAACGAACATGAAATGCAACGCATCATGAAGGCAGCAGCAGACAATGGTGCAACCTTTACGGCCTATACATTTATCCGTTTAAATGGTGCCATCAAATTTTTATTTCACGACTGGCTGTATAAAAACTTTCCTGACCGGGCTGATAAAGTTTGGCACCTGGTAGAGCAAAGCCATGATGGACAGGTAAACGATACCCGCTGGGGCGTACGCATGCGTGGCGAAGGGCATATTGCTGCAATGGTGGCCCAGCAATATAAAAAATATGGCAAGCTATATGGCATGAATGCTGAGGAATGGAGTTTGAATACAACATTATTTAAACGTCCCGGCGAACAGGGAAAGCTTTTTTAATTATTAAATTATTTAACATGCAATCAATTACTGCAACTTATTTAACAGATATTATTTTCAGGGAAATTAATGAAACAATCCTGGTGCGCCGTGCTTCACAAAAAAATCATTTACATTACCTCAACTACCCCACCGCCAGGGAGGAAGAGATAGCCGATTTTATCCTGTCTATTCCTTATTTCGATGAGCAGCTTAAAAATTTTTTAATGGATAAACAAAAGGAAATAACCACCATCATTAGCCAAACATGGGAAACCGCCTTTATTGTAAAATGTAAATCATGGGCGCATAGCAATGATTGGTTGCATAAAGACCCCATCTGTTTAATTGGGTTTTATCCGGAGTATATTACAAAGCGTAAAGATTCTTTGAGGTTGCCTTATTGAGAAATGGTAGGGGAGTATATTAGGAAAAGATGTGAAAATGCAAATACAGCAAAAGCAAAACAGTATTGACCGTGCCTACTAATAAACTGATTTGTTTTAAAAGCGGCGTAATTTATAATCGAAGGAAGGTTACAGCTTTGCAATATAAAATATGGCAACCTCATATAACAAATGTATCGGAGTAGAGCCTAATTAGTTTTTTAAACATCTGTGATATTAGAGAACTTTATTTTGAAATTATCTTAGCTTTATAGAGAGTTTAATTATAATTATGAATAAATCAAAAGATGTTATTATTGCCTTTAACCTACCAGAACTTAAATTAATTTTTACAGAATTATTTTTAAAAAAGATAGAAAAGCCTTTACATGTAAAATTTTCTATAAAAAACGCTCCTAAAGAGAATATCTATAAACATTTACTCAATACTTCCAGATGGCTCACAATAACTATAAATGATACTTATTTTGGAAGTAGATTTTGGAAACGAAACCATATTGAGTTTTCAAATTTTTTATTTAGTTTTTTTAATTTTCTATTTTTAAATCTTAAAACCATTGAGAATAAGTATTTATTAAAGGTAGTTTTCAAATCTTCTAAGGGAGAAAAATTTTATTTCCTCTTTGGCGAAGCTTATAGTATTGATTTACTAAAATCTTCCTTTTCATCGATGATAAATAAAATCGAAGGTTACAGGAAAAATGAACTAAAAGTCGTAAAGGAAATACGGAAGAGTTTTTCGCTAAAATCAAAGGAGTTCTTTTATGAATTTAAAAATAATAATTGGGCAATTGTAAATCTATTATATAATGCTGGGAAATATCATCACGATGAAATTGTAAAAAACATTCACGATAAGCGGATTGCAAAACCTGATATTGTAGCTAATGAAGAATATTTAAATAGGGTTATTGCATATCCTGCATTATGGTGTTTAAAAGCTAATGGAAAAGAACTTTTTCGAACAAAGCCAAATGATATTTCATTATATTCAAATATTGCTGTAAAAAACCTTAAGAAGGCTAAAGAAATCTATGACAATGAAAGTTCTGTTTTATGGAAATATATTCAAATGCCTGAGAGCGATGTAGAGTTACTGAATTATTATGAGTTGATAATTACTTCAATTATTCTTGCTTTCTCATCAGTTGAAGTATTGATAAATATAGCAATCCCATGGGATTATATTCATAAACGTCTTGAAAAAAATAAAAAGACCAATAGGATGAAAGTTTTTAAATATTCAAAAAATAAAATTGAAAGATGGTATTCTCTTGATGATAAGATGAATATAGTATTACCCGCTGCACTGAATATTCCTTTGCCAAATCAACAAAAATGGTGGTTTAAATTTGATAAATTAAAAAAACTTAGAGACGAAATTATTCATGCTGTTGATAGCAACTCCAACAACAGGTATTCAAAACTTTTAGAAAAAGGTGTTTTTGAAATTATAGGGTCACATATTGAGGTTATTATGTTTTTTGGTAAGTGGGCTACTGATAATAAACACCATTTACTTAACGCACTTCCTTATGGATTCGGTTATGACGATATAATGCCAATACTTATGAGTACCAAAGATTTTAAAGAAACGAAGAAAGAGATTCATAATATTACGGACTTGCGAAAATAATTATGGCACAATCATCAATAGAATGGACAGAAATGACCTGGAACCCAACTACAGGTTGCAACAAGATTTCTGCAGGCTGCAAATTTTGCTATGCAGAAGTAATGACACGTCGTTTAGAAGCGATGGGAATAGAAAAATATAAAGATGGTTTTGAATTGAGAACGCATGAAGATGCGTTATTAACGCCTTATGGTTGGAAATCTCCCAAAATAGTTTTTGTTAACTCTATGAGT
>JAYVZR010000149.1:0-15204 GCA_043783135.1 Ferruginibacter sp.
CGTTATGCTTAACCGTGAGTTGTTTGTAAAAATCGGCAAAAAAATTTCAGTCAAAAATTGGGAAACTGCCGCCCCGTTTATTGAGAATAGTTTTGGAGAGATGATACGGTTGCTAAAAAACTAATTACCCAAACGATGAAAAAGATCTTTTACCTGGTACTCCCATAACTGGCTTTGATCTTTTATATCTTTCTTTTCAGCAAAATCTTTAATGATCAGTATTGTCTGATTGGTTACTTCCGATTTGTCAATACTAAATTCAAAATATTCTCCTTTAGGCATGTGCAGCCAATGAAAACGGATATATTTATTTTCTTCACCTTCTACTAATTCTGCTTTTTCATCAGTAGCGCCGTTCCAGGAAAAGCTAAATACGCCATCCCTCTCATCAACTTTGTCTGCAAACCATTCCTGCAATCCTGCAGGGGTACTTAAAAATTCATACAAAATTCCTGGAGAACATCTAACAGGATATTCTAATGTATATAATGCTTTCTTACTCATCCAATTAATTTAAATCTGCTTTGTGTGGTGCAATAATAACAAAATAAACGTGGCAATGAAATATTTTTTCAACTATTTTTTGTTAAACAATACTGGTGCCTGCACTAAATTTCAATTATAGCTTATAAAAAACAGTCATTTATAAAAATATTTTTTGGAAACATATTATAAAAGATATAAATTACGTTAAAGAAAATATGTTTCTTTACCCTTGACCGTATTTTAGCTTTTAACCAATTAAAACAACCTGTTATGAGTATGCGTCAGCTCAAAATCACGAAGTCGATTACAAATCGTGAAAGCCAGAGTTTAGAAAAATATTTGCAGGAAATAGGTAAGGTAGATCTGATAACTCCCGAAGAAGAAGTTAGGTTAGCCATTCGCATAAAACAAGGCGATCAGGCTGCATTGGAAAAATTAACCAAGGCTAATCTTCGTTTTGTAGTATCTGTTGCCAAACAATACCAAAACCAGGGTCTTACATTACCCGATGTAATTAATGAAGGTAATCTTGGACTTATAAAAGCAGCACAACGTTTTGATGAAACCCGCGGTTTTAAATTTATATCGTATGCTGTTTGGTGGATACGTCAAAGTATTTTGCAGGCCCTTGCCGAACAATCAAGAATAGTGCGATTACCGCTTAATAAAGTCGGTCTTACAAATCGAATTAGTAAAGCCTATTCGCAATTAGAACAGGAATATGAGCGTGAGCCAACAGTAGAAGAACTGGCAACTTTATTAGATTTGGAAACAGAAGAAGTAGCAGCATCAATGAGCTCTTCTATTAGGCACGTCAGTATGGATCAGCCTTTTGGTGATGGAGATGAAGGATCATTAATGGATGTATTGGAAAATCCCAATGCAGATAGTACAGATATGCACCTGGCATTTAAAGTATCACTGGCTACAGAAATAGACAGGTCTTTAAGTACATTGACTGACAGGCAGAAAGAAGTTATAAGATTCTTTTTTGGTATTGGTGTAGATCATGCCCTAAGCCTGGAAGATATTGGTGAAAGATTTAATCTTACAAGGGAAAGGGTAAGACAGATAAAAGATAAGGCAATATCCAAATTGCAGGTAACATCCCGGTGCAACCTTTTACGCACTTACCTGGGAGCCTAAAGATTTCATACATTTGCAGAATATATAGTGAACTCAAAAGTTCACTTTTTTTATACCCAAATGTTTAAAAAAATCAGAACAGATGTTTAATTCGCTTAGTGAAAAGTTAGAAAGCGCCCTTAAAAATATTAAAGGCCAGGGAAGAATTACTGAACTTAATATTGCCAATACTGTAAAAGAAATTCGCAGGGCACTGGTAGATGCCGATGTAAATTATAAAATTGCCAAAGAATTTACCGATATTATAAAAGAAAAAGCGCTTGGTGAAAAAGTTTTAACAGCTGTTAGTCCGGGCCAGTTAATGGTAAAAATTGTACAGGATCAGTTAACCGAACTGATGGGTGGAAGTGAAAGTGAATTTAATATTTCGGGTAATCCTGCCATTATTTTAATTGCAGGGTTACAGGGCAGTGGTAAAACAACTTTTAGTGGTAAACTGGCCAATTATTTAAAAACTAAAAAAGGCAAATCACCCTTATTGGTTGCAGCAGATATATACAGGCCTGCGGCGATAGATCAATTGGAAATATTGGGAGGACAGATTGGTGTTGATGTATATAGCGAAAGGGGAAATAAAGATGCTGTAAACATTGTACAAAATGCTATTAAAGAAGCGAAATCAAAAAATAAAAATGTAATCATTATAGATACTGCGGGACGATTGGCAATAGATGAAATAATGATGATGGAAGTAGCAAATATAAAAGCTGCCATTAAGCCGCAGGAAATATTATTTGTAGTAGATAGTATGACAGGCCAGGATGCGGTAAACACAGCAGCAGCCTTTAATGAACGCCTTGATTTTACTGGTGTTGTATTAACAAAGTTGGATGGTGATACAAGGGGAGGTGCAGCATTGTCCATTAAATACACTGTAAATAAACCAATCAAGTTTGCAAGCAGTGGTGAAAAAATGGAAACACTGGATGTTTTTTATCCAGAGAGGATGGCGCAGCGTATTTTAGGGATGGGTGATATTGTTAGTTTGGTAGAAAAAGCGCAGGAGCAATTTGATGCTGTTGAAGCAGCTAAACTGGAAAAAAAGATCCGTAAAAATCAATTTGATTTTGAAGATTTTAAAACCCAGTTGCAGCAGATTAAAAAAATGGGTAATCTTAAGGACCTGATGGGAATGATTCCGGGAGTGGGCAAACAAATAAAAGATGTTGATATTAATGACGATGCATTTAAAGGAATCGAGGCAATGATTAATTCTATGACGTTACAGGAAAGGCGTAACCCGGATATTATTAACCCTAACCGTAAACTGCGCATTGCCAAGGGAAGTGGAAAAGATATTACTGAACTAAACCAGTTTTTAAAACAGTTTGAGCAAATGAAGGGTATGATGAAGATGATGAATAAAATGCCCATGAGTAAAATGCCGGGAATGGGTAAGCGCTAGCAATTAATAAACTAACCCTGAAGAAAACTATCATTTTTTTATTGCTGTTTATAAGCGTAAAAGGAATGGCAAAACATCGGTATTGGGCGAATATTATTTTCGCAGACAAGAAATCGTTGCCGGCTTTAATTTTTCAGCGGATGGAAAATTTCAGTTCTTTTATTTCGTATGGTGCGGTAGATAGAAATGCCACCGGTACTTTTTTGGTGCATGGCGATACTTTGCAATTAAAAAGTGATAAGTTAGCTGGCAAAGACTTCACTATAAAAAATCAATCCAAACAGAAATCGGGTTATAATATTCAATTTGAAGATGACAACAAATATTTGATAAAAGATATTTTGTGCGTATTTTTTGTTAACGGCATACAAAAAGAATTATATTCAGATAGCGAAGGAAAGGTATATGCTGATATTCCCCACTGCGATAGAATCTATGCACAACATCCTTTGTTTCCTGATATATTAACATTGGTGAAGGATAAAAATAATGATAACAACAGTTTTATACTTACACTGAATCCATCTCTTGCAGAGGTAAGCTTTAAAGGAATCAATTTTAAAATTGAAGACGATAAAAAACTCATCTGCCTTCCTAATTATTTTATGGATATGGAAAAAATAGAATTTATAAAATAAACAACTTGTTTGTTTGTGCTTTACCGGCAGAATTTTCATTTTCTAAATTATATTGATAATCAAGGCAATTTTTACATGTATTTATAAGTTATAGCGGAATTGCATTTTGGTGTAATTCTGCTTAATTTGGCACTGAATTTCTTTGATTGTGCATAGCATGCAGTTGGTTTTAAAGAATTTATTTACTGTTAAAGCAACCTTTTATATCATTTATTCGATTATTAAGCAACCTTAAATTTTACCAACGACACATCAACTTGAGCATATCATCCAGGGTTGCGTGAAAGCAAACAGGGAAAGCCAGAAAACGTTTTATCAGTATTTCTATGGTTTTTCAATGGCTATCTGTATGCGATACAGCAATAGTAAAGATGATGCTATGGAAGTTGTTAATGATGGATTTGTAAAAGTATTCAGGGAATTGCCTGGTTTTAAACCCAGGTACGATAATTATGAGTCCTCACTAAAAGGCTGGATGAAGAGTATATTGGTAAACACTGCTATAGATCATTTCAGAAAAAATAGAAAAAATTATTTTATTGCTGAAATAGAAGAATCTCATTTTGAAATGCAGCACGTAAGTGAGACTGCCATTGATAAAATGAGTTACAAAGAAATCCTGGACATGGTACAACGTTTATCACCTGTTTATAAAACTATTTTTAATTTATTTGTAATAGAGGGTTTTAAGCATGAGGAAATTGCCAGGCGTTTAAATATATCTGTGGGTACATCAAAATCAAATCTTTCTAAAGCAAAAGCGAATATTCAAAAAATGCTTAATGAAAAAGCAATAAATTGTTATGGACAAAAAGCAGTTTGATTATATAGAAAACCGCATAAGGGAGGCTGCTGAAAACAGCGAGCCTGCTTTTGATGAATATGCCTGGGCAAAAATGGAGGCAAGGTTAAATAAAGAAGATAACAGAAGGCGCCGCTATTTGTTATGGTGGTTTTTATTGCCCTTGGTTTTTATTAGTGCTGGTACCGGGTATTATTTTTTAAGGAATAAACCTGCAGAAACAAAAAATGTACAGCATGCCAGTATAAATAGTAATGAAGATAAAAATGAAGATAAATCAATAAAGGAAAAAAATGTTCCTGTAGAAAAAATACCAGCCATCAATGAAGATAATAGCAACAATAAAATAAATGTTGATATAAAGAAAAGCACTGATTCAACCCAATCAACTAAGCAATTTCCGGTTTCAAATAATGATATTGTTGCCCGGGATATTACTGACAATAGTAACCGGTATCATGGTTTTAAAAAAGGAAAATTATCTTCAAAAATTAACCCAGGTGAAATAGGAAATGCCAATGCCCATTCTTCTGAAGTTGATTCCTCAAATTTTATTTTGGATAAAACACCTGTCGATAAACTAACTGCAGATAGCAGCGTAGTTATTGTAAGCGATACTGTTATACAAAAGGACAGTTTTAAAAATACTGCCACTATAAATTTACCCGATAGCAGTAAAAAAGATGCTATAAAAAAAGCAGTTCCATCAAGGTTTTATTTTCTTGCTTCCGTTGCCGCAGATATAGGCAGCGTAAAATTTTTATCTTTTCAAAACAGCCAGCTCACCCCAAAAATTGGTATTGGCATTGGTTACCAGCTTAGTAAAAAACTAAGTGTGCAAACAGGTTTTTATGCCGGAAGAAAAAAATATATTGCCGGGCCGGGCGATTATAATCCCAAGGCCGGGTCCTATTGGGATATGGTGCAAATAGTAAAGGTTGACGCGTCCTGTTTGGTATATGATATCCCTTTAACGCTTAGATATAATTTTATACAAAAACCTACTACCGATTATTTTGCTACAGCAGGGTTTTCTTCTTATATCATGAAAAAGGAAGACTATGTTTATGATTATACCTACAATAATATGCCACATCACTCATCATGGACCTATACTGGCAATAAACATTTCTTTTCGGTGTTCAATATTTCTGTTGGAATAGAAAAAAAGCTTTCTCCATATTTTTCTTTACTCGCAGAACCCTATGTTGGTATCCCATTATCAGGTGTAGGCGATGGCAGCGTAAAATTATATTCAGCAGGTTTGCAGGTAGGCTTAAAATATAATCCTTATAGAAAACATAAATAAAACAATAAGCAAGTGTTTTAAAGAGCTGCATTGCAGCTCTTTTTTATATGCCTATATAATCATTCTGCGGGCTGCTTATCTGTATTAATTTATAGAATAACTTACATAAAGTGAAAAGTCTTACCCAGTAAGGGCAGTCCCTATTTTCTTTTTTGGCACCGAAGTAAATTCGGGGCAGGCTTTGATGCAAAAAAGAAACAAAAAAAATCAAGGCTGCATAAAAAAAGCTAAAGATTTGAATGCTTGTCTAAAATGAAATTAGCTCAAACGACAAAATGTAACCCAGTTTTTGTGCGACTTACGGGCAAATAATAAAGCCAAGCATTTGTAACATTAATTTCGTTTCCTAATCCCGATAAAAATCGGGACTGGCTGACAATCATTCAAATTTTCTTAACACTTTTTTATGAAACCGTAAAGAGTATGCGGTTAATCTTTATTATCCTATTAATTTAAATAATTAACTGCATAAATATTATTAAATCCATTGCAGAGGCAACCATATCAAAATAAGTTTCGAATAATTACAAAACAACTTGCATGAATAAAAAAATAACAAAATGGGTACATATTATTATCCTTGGTTTTATTATTATAAATTTTATTGGCTGCAGCAAAAGCAGCCCTTCACCCACACCACCTCCAACAGATATTTGTGCAGGTAAAACAATTGATATAACGGCAATACCCAAAGCAACTGAACCCTGTTCTGCTGATGGTGCAATTGACGTTAGTGCAACGGGCAGTACTGGTTTTTTGTATAAGTTAAACAGTGGAGGTGTATACCAGGCTTCAGGAAAGTTTACTAACGTAGCAGCTGGCAACTATACCGTATTTGCAAAAGATGGCGGTGGTTGTGAAAAATCTGTCGCTGTTACTGTTGCTGCTAGTGGCACTCCAGGAGCATTGTTTACCTCGATGAAAAGCCTGGTGGCAGCTAGATGCCAGAGTTGCCACAATAATTCATTGGCGAATGGCGGAATGAATTTTCAGGTTGAATGTAATATCATTATCAATAAAGCCCGTATAAAAATAAGGGCTGTTGACGAAGGCACAATGCCGGCGACTGGGCCTTTATCACAGGCAGAAAAAGATATCATCACCAATTGGATAACTGCCGGTGGGGGATATAGTAATTAATTTTTACTTTTTTCATAATTAAGTAAATGGAAGTAACGAAAAAAAATATTGCCCTTGTTGCAGTGTTTATCGCAGTTGGGTTTGCTTTTTATTTTTATAAAGAATACCACCGTAAGCCAGATGATATTTCGGATTTTCAGCCTGTGGAAAAAATAAATTTTTCGATAATTGTTAAGGGCTATCAAAACGATGAAATTATTGCCAACAAACAATACCTCGGTAAAATAATTCAGGTAGCTGGCCCAATAGCAGATATTATTAAACAGCAAGATACCATCATCAATATATTTATTGGCGATATAAATTCATTACACAAGGTAAGCTGTCTTTTAGATAAAAGGAATGCAGGCAGCATTGATAAATACAGCAAAGGAAATGATATTACCATCAAAGGAATTTGTACAGGGTTTTTACTGGATGTAGAATTAAACAGGTGTGTAATAGTTGATACCAGTAAACAATAAATTTTGCGGCCATGAAATATTATATACTCTCATTACTATTTGTTTTATCAGCGGTTAACGTAGCCGCCCAAACAAAATATTTTACAAAAACAGGCAGTATTATTTTTTCTTCAAAATCATCCTTAGAAAATATAGAAGCCGTCAATAATAAAGTAGTAAGTGTTTGGGATGTTGCTACCGGGCAGATAGAGCTGGCTGTTTTAATGAAAGGGTTTGAATTTGAGAAAGCCTTAATGCAGGAACACTTTAATGAAAATTATGTGGAAAGCGATAAATATCCGAAAGCAGTCTTTACAGGAATTATCGAAAACAGCAAAGCAATTTCGTTAGCGAAAGATAATGTGGCTACAGTAAAAGTAAATGGGTCTTTAACAATGCATGGGGTCACTAATCCAGTAAATACTACTGCAGTAATAACGGTAAAGAATGGCATTGTTCAGGCATATTGCAATTTTAGCATTGCTTTGGCCGATTATAAAATAGAGATACCATCAATAGTATCAGATAAAATAAATAAAACCATTGCTATTGCTGTAACCATTCCATCCTTTCAGTTACTCAATGCAAAATAATTGCTATAACATAACCTCAACATAATATGCTAAAAATGAAAGTAACAATTTTTTTATGCAGTATTTTATTTACTGTTCAATTGCAGGCACAATCTCTTTTGACAGGTGCAGAAGACAGCCTGCCTAAAAAGCAAAAAGTGAGTGGCGCTTTTAAATCAACAAGGGTAATCTACGAGCACTCAACAGAGATGTTGCATAAAGGTAATTTAGATTTCAGAATCATGCACCGCTTTGGGTATGTTAATACAGGGATAAAAGAATTGTATGGGCTTGACCATGCAACCATGCGTATAAGTTTTGATTATGGTATTACTGATAATACAACAATTGGTTTTGGCAGAAGTACCTTTTTGAAAGAATTGGATATTTTTTTAAAGCAAAGGATAGTACAGCAATCGACCGGCGAAAATGCAATGCCTGTTTCTATTGTAATTGCAGCAGGCGCCACTTTGTGGACTCAGGAGGTTTTTACAGAAACAAAGCCGGGTTTTAGTGACAGATCATCCAGTTATATACAACTGGTTGTAGGGCGTAAATTCAGTTCCATATTTTCTTTTCAGCTAAGCCCCATACTTCTCCATAGCAGTAATCCCGCAAATACCGGCGGTATTCAAAATGTTTTTGCCATTGGCGGCGGGGCCCGTTTAAAAATTACTAAAAGAATGGCCATTACCATGGATTACCATTATCCCTTTGGAATTATCGATTCTGTAACTTTTGCTCCCTTGGGTATTGGTATTGATATTGAAACAGGCGGGCATGTATTTCAGTTGCAATTTTCAAACGCTACGGGCATGAATGAAAGGGCATATATTACCCAAACTACCGGCAACTTTTTTAAAGGCGATATCCGCTTTGGATTTAATTTATCGCGTATTTTTAAATTAGGGAATCATAAAAAATAATCAAACGCTCATTATGTAAATCACGAGCCAAATTTTACACCCGTTTTGATCCTCGTTAAGAGCAGGTGATAGCAACTTCTGATAAGCCTTTCTGCTACCTCACTTCTTGTAGGTGTTCTAAAACTGTTGCTGCTGTTAATTTTATTCCAGTCTTCGGGTGTTAGCGCATTCCTGTCACCTGTAAAACTGGCTGTTTCTATTTTCCAGTCATCATTACCCGGAAAACGATCATACAATATATTGTTTCCGTTCGCCAGGTCATAAATGCGGCAATCTAATGTGGCGGCACTTTGCATATACCTTTTAGTTACTGTAACAGTTGCGGCAACTGTTTTGTACACAGGTTGGGGAGGGTCAGTTTTGGTTGAACCTGTTTGTATATCATTACTTCTGTTAATTTTATATTGTTCGTTATATACCTGGCCAACATATAATTCAGTAATATTTAATTCTACCATCCTGTCGGCACGAATTTGTTTTGAATTGGCTTCCCAGTCAGAATAAAAGCGAACCTCTCTGAAGGATTGGTTATTAAGGTCATTAATAATTTGCTCTTGCAGCCAGTCGTTTTGTAGGCCCCAGTAATTCCAGTTATGGTTGTAATAATTGGCAGCCCTTACTATTACATTTATAGTAGCTTTTTCTTTTGCCTGCTGCATCAATATTTTTACATTTTGATACCCTGGTACTGCGCTGTTTGCTTTAGTAAAATAATCATAAGACTGTCTTGCATTTTCACGACCATCATAACCAAGGTATACCATACCCTGTTCATAATATTCTTTTGCAGCCCTATTTTTTGCTTCCTGTATTTGTAAAGATGGGTCCCACAAATTGGGGATTACTTTTTTTGCTGCCAGTACGGCAATTATTTGCTGATACATTTGATCTAGTACACCATACTCTTTTGCAAGCTGAATATCCCTGTCGCCGGGCAGTAAATTATTATAATTAGCCTCGGTTAATGCTTTTCTTTTGTCTAACGCAGTTGTATATGCCTCTGGCAAAATGCTTAAAGCCTCTGTATCATTGGGGTTTTTTTTCAGCTTTTCCACCAGTTCAAAAACAGTTTTATCTTCGGTAGAGTAGTATTTTTTTAAATGATTGGATGGGCTGCAGCCCAACAGGCATACCAGTAAAAACAGGCAGTATTTTTTCATATTTTATGAAATTTAAGAAAAGGTAATAATTTTTAGATAACGTAAGCAATTAAAAGTTAATCAGCCTTTAGTTAAGGTTCCCCCACTGTAAACAACCGTATCAACTAATTTATTGCTGTCTGTATTGAATAGGTTACATTTCAGATATAATAGCTATCGGTTGCCGTTCTTTGTTTCAGTGTGTAAGCCACCACATGCCGGGAGACAAAGAATGGCCGTTTAGTAGTTAAGACGTTGTGCTGGAAATTAAATTAAAACGCCTGAACGCTTCAACGGCAATAGAATAAAGAAACCGATAAAATTTTTAGGTAAAGAATTAAAGAATGGCCGTTTAGTAGTTAAGACGTTGTGCTGGAAAATAAATTGAAACGCCTCAACGCCTTAACGGCAATAGTATTTAACCGCTCGCGGTAGCAATATTTTGGAATGCACCCATTAAATATTTGGATACTTTGATGTTGATTGTTAACTTTGCTTTCCTTTTTTTAAGGAGATTAAGAAACCCTATTTATTCACAACCCAAAAAAATTTCTATTTTTTATGGCTGTAAAAATGAGACTGCAACGTCACGGATCTAAAAAAAGACCGTTCTACTTTATTGTAGTTGCAGACGGACGAAGCCCACGTGATGGCAAATTTATTCAGAAACTTGGTACGTACAATCCTTTAACTGTTCCTGCAACAGTGCAGATAGACCGTCAAAAGGCGTTGGACTGGTTACACAAAGGTGCTCAGCCTACCGACACTGTACGTCGTATCCTTTCTTTCAAAGGCGTATTATTTTTGAAGCATTTGTTAAGAGGTGTAGGTTTAGGTCTGTTTGATGAAGCTGTTGCTATGCAAAAATTTACTGCATGGAGTGCTGAGCATGATGCTCACATTGCAAAACGTCAGGGAGCCCATAGAAAGGTTCGTAATGATAGTCGCAACCAACCGGTAGTAAGAAAGGTAGCTGAAGCCCCGGCCGCTGTAGCTGTTGAAGCTACTGCCCCTGCAGAAGCACCTTCAACTGAAGAAACCAAAGCAGCAGAATAATAATTGCTGTTCCGTTAATTCTTTTAGCAATTTCGAGTATTCGGAATTGCTTTTTTTATGCCCTTTATCCTTCTCTTAATTTGTATCTTGCAACTAATGATCGAGTATTTTAAAATAGGGAAATTAGCCGCCAGTTTTGGTTTAAAAGGCGAACTGGTGTTGCAGCACAGCCTGGGAAAAAAAACAGCCTTAAACGGCCTGGAAACAATTTTTGTAGAAGACCGCAAGGATAATTTTATGCCCTATTTTATTGAGTCCACCTCTGTAAAAAATGATGCGGAAGTATATATAAAACTCGAGGGAATCGACAGTAAAGAAACGGCCCGTAAATTAACCCCCAAAGAAGTATGGCTTGCTGCAGAAGATTTTAAAAATTTTGCCGCAAAATCGGCACCCATTGCCATGCTGGGCTTTCACCTTATTAACGATGATGATGAAGACCTTGGTGAAATAGTAGAAGTAATTGAACAGCCACACCAGGTATTGTGCGCCATTTTACTCGATGGCAAAGAAGCACTGATACCTATACACCAGGAATCACTGGATAAAATTGACCAAAAGAACAGGAAGGTATACGTGACTTTACCGGATGGTTTGCTGGATATTTACCGCTGAAAAAATTCAATAAAAATTCTTTTATCCGGGCAAAACAGCAGCTGCAGTTATCATAGTTGTGTCACCCACTTTTACTTTTTAGCTTTTTGGAACTTCCACTAAAAATGTTACTGTATAAAGATAATCAGGTAAGTTATTGTTTGTAAAATTAAAACATCTATTTTTAAGTTATATGGAAGCCTAATGAAAATCTAAATAAATAACCAACATAAAAAGTATTCATAAAATATTAACCTATCTTATTGCTACAATTTGGTTTGCTAATGGATTTTTCTGTAAAGTTTTAAATCTTGTGCCACGGCACCAACAAATTGTAGGGCGAATTGTAGGAGAAGATTATTCTCTAATCCTAACAAAAATAATTGGCATAGCTGAAATCATAATGGCAATCTGGATTGTAAGTAGTCTTAAAACAAAATTCAATTCGATAATTCAAATTATCATCATTGCGACAATGAATACGCTTGAATTTTTACTTGTTCCGGATTTGTTGCTTTGGGGGAAACTAAATTCCGTTTTTGCCTTTATCTTCATGCTGGTAATTTATTACAAAGAATTTATCCTGAACAAAAAGTTAACTCAACAAACATAGCATGCTTCCATTCTTAAAAAATCACCCATTTGCTGTTGAGGCTCATTTTAAAAGTTCCATTGTACTAACATTTGCCGTTCCAAAAGAACAATTGCAACATCTTATTCCTGACTGTTTGGAATTAGATACATTTAATGATCAATGGGCATTTTTGGCTGTTGCAATGGTTCAAACCACGGGGCTTAGGCCAAAAGGATTTCCAAAATTTATGGGTAATAACTTTTTTTTAATTGGTTATCGTTTGTTTGTAAAATACACAAACAATGGAGGAAAAAGGTTAAGGGGTTTGTATATTTTGAAATCTGAAACTGATAAGAAAAAAATGGAGTTTTTGGGTAATTTCTTTACGCATTATAATTACACAACAACTGATATTTCACAGTCATATCAAAATGGACAAGGGATAATAAAATCATCCAAATCAAACTTCAAACTTGAAATTGATACTAATACACAGGATGTTTCTTTACCAGTTAATTCACCATTTAAAGATTGGAAAGAAGCAAGGCGATTTGCAGGCCCCTTACCTTTTACATTCACTTACAATTCCAAAAATAAGAGTGTTTTAATCATTGAAGGGGTAAGAGAAAACTGGACTCCTAAACCTTTGAAAGTAGTTGATTTTGATTTTGGATTTTTGCAAACCTTGGATATCAGCAATCCCATTTTAGCGAACGCATTTATAATTGAACATATTCCATACCATTGGAAAAAAGGTAAAATTGAACAATGGAACAAATAAGAAAACCATTTCAAGGTGTTTGGAACATTGTACGGTTTAACTGGCATTTTTATATTTTGTCCGCAGCTTTTTTAATTGGCTTATTTATCCTTAACAATTATATTTCAAAGATATATCATCTCTATATTTTCGCTTTTTTTATTTTGATACTTGGAACAACCTTGATTTCCTTATTAGTTTCATTTTATGTCTATGATATATCAAATTTGTATAAACTGAATTGGCTTGATAGGGCTAACAGTAATCTAAATGTTGTGAACATTCATGCAGGGTTTGATGAAACAAGTGTTTTATTGAGTACTAAATTTCCAAGTGCAGAATTAAGCGTCTTTGATTTTTATGATTCTGAAAAGCATACAGAAGTTTCTATAAAACGGGCAAGGAAGGCTTATCTACCATTTCCAAATACAAAAAAAATTATCACTTCAACTATACCACTTGCAGATAATTTTGCTGATAAAATTTTTGTAATGTTGGCGGCACATGAAATCAGAGATGAAAATGAGAGAGTATTTTTTTTTAAAGAGCTTAACCGGGTATTAAAAAATGAAGGTCAGGTTTTTGTAACAGAACATTTAAGAGATGGTGCTAATTTCTTAGCCTATAATATTGGGTTCTTTCATTTTTTACCAAAAATATCCTGGTACAAGACTTTTCAGGTATCAAACTTAACAATTAAAACAGAAAAAAAGATAACACCTTTTATAACAATATTTACGCTTGAAAAGTATGGAGTTACAGCTTAGAATAATTGGATTTTTATTAGTAATACTGGCATTGGTACATATCATATTCCCAAAATATTTTGATTGGAAAAACGAATGTATGTCCCTGAGTTTAATAAACCGGCAAATGATGTATGTGCATACATTTTTTATTGCATTGATGGTTTTACTGATGGGGATTTTATGTTTTACATCTTCCGGGGAACTTGTGCAAACCACATTGGGGAAAAAAATTTCGTTAGGAATGGGTATTTTTTGGGCAATTAGATTGATTGTTCAGTTTTTTGGATACTCGTCAAAACTTTGGAAAGGGAAGAAGCTGGAAACAGCTGTTCACATTTTGTTTACTTTTTTATGGATATATTTAAGTGTTGTGTTTTTTGCAATATTTTTAAGTTACCATTAAAATTAAAAATAAGTAGCGGCAATTTTATTACCCACAGGTAACTGCCCATTTTGTAAATTTATGTTGTGAACAAAACTCCTCAACGTATTATCGTACATTTTGACCTTGACTCCTTTTTTGTTTCGGTTGAAATATTAAACAATCCTTCTTTAAAAGGAAAACCTGTTTTTGTTGGGGGAAGCGAAAGGGGCGTAGTGGCTGCCTGTAGCTATGAGGCCCGAAAATTTGGTATTCATTCAGGCATGCCTTCTAAAAAAGCTTTGCAGTTATGCCCGCAGGCAATTATAGTAAAAGGTACCCGTGGAGAGTATAGTAAATTTAGCAGGTGGGTTACCGATATTATTGCAGCCCAGGCACCCTTATTTGAAAAGGCTTCTATTGATGAATTTTATCTGGACCTTACGGGAATGGATAAATTTTTTAAACCACTGCAATGGACTGTTGATCTTCGTAAGAAAATAATGGATGAAACAGAGTTACCTATTTCGTTTGGTATGGGTAGTAATAAAATGATTGCTAAAATTGCTACAAACGAAGCAAAACCCAATGGCTATTTACAAGTGCCTTTTGGTAAGGAGAAAGAATTTTTGGCGTCTTTGACGGTTAATAAAATACCGGGTGTTGGGGATCAAACATACGAAGTGTTAAAATCAATGGGCATCTGGACCATTAACGATATTACACTTAAAACAAAAGAAGAACTGGAAGGGCGGCTCGGAAAATGGGGAGTGGATTTATGGCACAAAAGTTTTGGAATTCATAAGGGCGAGGTAACACAGTACCATGAAGCCAAATCCATTTCAACTGAAAATACATTTAATGAAAATAAAACAGACCTTGTATTTTTAATGAGCGAACTGGTAAGGCAATCAGAAAAAATTGCTTTTGAATTAAGGCAGGACGGAAAAGTGGCTGGTTGTATTGCAGTAAAAATCCGCTACCCCGATTTTGAAACTACATCCCGGCAAACAACTGTTCCGTTTACCTGTTCCGATGATGAGATTATTCCGGTGGCAAAAGAATTATTTAATAAACTTTACCGCAAAGGGCGGCCCATACGGT
>JAYVZR010000150.1:0-15164 GCA_043783135.1 Ferruginibacter sp.
AAAGGAATTGATTTTCTTCGCAATACCAGTGTACTTATCGGCCTTATGAGCGGCAGGGCTTCCTTTGGTTCTTTCCTTACTGTTTTAGCGGCTCATGTAATACCTTTTTTGCACATTGTTGGAGGGTTACTTTTAGTACTGGGCTTACTTACCCGCTTCGCCTGTCTTATTCAGATTCCCGTACTTATCGGTGCCATTATTTTTGTGCATACAGCAAAAGATGTACTGCTGCCCTATTCAGAATTAATAATCAGCATCGTCGTATTATTACTGCTTATTTATTTTTTAATTATAGGTAACGGCCCTTTATCTTTTAAATTGGCGGAGGAAGAAAAGAAAAAAGACAGTAATTTTTAGCGTATTTTTCAAGGACAAGCAATGCTAATCAAATGCTTTATGTCTTGGCTGTTTGACAAACAGTAGCATTTTATTTTGTGTACTCATTCAATTTTCAATAACCCTTCATCAGATAATACGTAGCCCATCATCTTCGGGCAAACACATCATTACACTTGTAGATGACAATGGCATCAGTATGTGCAGGCCATTTAAAATTTCAGGAAAAATAAAAAACTAATCCCTGTTCTCATCAATAACCGCTATAAAATTAAAACAACCCGCTATTAATAATTTCCTGCAGATAGTATAAAAATTCTACCTATTTTTAATAATAATAATTTGCAAATACATTTATTATTTCCCGCCAATATTCTTTGCAAAAATCAAACTCTTTTGAAGAAGCATAACGTGCTGCTGTCAGATAAAAATCTATCCTGAAAAATGGATAATTGAATTAGGTACATGCAGCGTATCAACATTTAATAAATAATTTAAAACTAAAATAAGTACATATGGCACTCGAAATGGTAGACGATCCCCAGGATAATAGTGATAATGGCGGCAGTGGCGGCGGTGGCGGATTTAGTTCAGGCGGAAGAGGTGGTGGTGGAATGGGCCTTGGCTCGCTGCTTAATTTTTTACCCCTGATATTTAGTTTGTTCCGCGGCCGTAGCAGTGGTGGAAACGATGGTGGAGGTGGTGGCAGGGGCGGTTGCAGCAAGGGAATGATTATTTTACTGGTGCTTGCAGCAGGTGCTTATTTTTTGTTGCGCAATCAATCCTGTAATGGTGTTTCTAGTATAGCTAATGTAGTATCTAATTTTACCAGGGGTGGTACTTTGGATCCCAACGAATTTAAAAAAGCCAGCGTGTACGAAGGGCTGGAAGATGATAATACAAAAAACCCTTTACCAGAAAGTGTTTCGCTGTTACGTTTTGCACCCGAGAGGCAAAACCAGGGTAAGCAGGGAAGTTGTGTTGCCTGGAGCAGCGGTTATGCGGCACGCAGTATTATTGAAAGTGCCAGTACCGCACAAAATCCCAATAACGTTGCCTTTAGCCCGGCATTTTTATATAGCCAGATAGGGCTGGATGGTTGCCAGGGTTCTTACATTCTTAAGGCCATGGAATTTATGACCAACAAGGGCGCTGTTCCATTTAATGATTTTCCGTATGACGAGAATAATTGCAGCCGCCAGCCAACCAATCAAATGATGAGTGAGGCAGCACAAAACCGCATGCATGGTTTTAACCGTTTAACAGAAGGTGATGGCGTTAGTAATTTAAGCCTTCGTGCTGTTAAAGAACACCTGGCAAAAGATGCACCTGTTGTAATTGGTATGATGGTAGGAGGTAGTTTTATGGAAGGTATGCTGGGTCAAAAAGTTTGGCACCCAACTCGGGAAGATTATACTCAGTCAGGCTTTGGCGGCCACGCACTTTGTGTTATCGGGTACGACGACCGGCTGGAAGGTGGTGCCTTTCAGATAATGAATAGCTGGGGTAAAGAGTGGGGCGAAAACGGTATTGGCTGGGTAAGGTACAACGACTTTAAAGAATTTGTAAGAGAAGCGTATGGAATAGACCCACTGCCTAAAAAGGGCGCCGCCCTTAATATAGATTTTGAATGTAACATCGGCCTGGTAAACAACGATACCAAACAATACATTCCTTTAAAGGTAAGCAGCGGAAATACCTTCACCACAGTTACGCCTATACGCAAAGGAACTAAGTTTAAAATTGAAATTAAAAATGCTATTGAGTGTTATATTTATTTGTTTACGCCCAACCCGGCTGGCGCCAGTTTTGTGTTGTTTCCGTATAAGCCAATTCATTCGCCGTATTGCGGCATTACCGGTTACAGGCTGTTTCCTAAAGCGCAATCCATAAGGGCAGACAGTTTGGGTAACAAAGATTTTATGGGCATCCTTGTAAGTAAAGAGGCATTAGATTATAATGCCATCAATGCTTCTATTAATAAAAGCACACAAACAGCTTATGCCGGTAAATTAAATGAGGTCATTAGCAGTACTTCTATCAAAAATGTAGCCTATTCCATTACCAATAATGGCGGTATTTATTTTAAAACAGATGCCACTGATAAAAATAAAATAGTAGGCTGTGTGGTAGAAATAGCCAAGCAATAAAATATTTCAATTAAATAAAATCATTTCAAAGTAACAGGATCAAGCTCCTCCGGATTTTTTAGGGAGGCGGGGGGTGAGGTTAAAATAAATAATTATGCAAACAATTTTAGGTGCTAACGGAACAATCGGTTCTTTACTCGCAGATGAATTAATAAAGTACACTGACCGCATCAGGTTGGTAAGCCGTAACCCTAAAAAAGTAAATGAAACAGATGAACTTTTTTCCGGCAGACCTGACTCAACCAGGGCTGATAGAAAAAGCGGTAGCAGGTTCTGAAGTGATATACCTGATGGTTGGGTTAGATTATAATTTGAAAGTGTGGCAGCAAAAATGGCCGGTAATAATGCAGGCAACTATAGATGCCTGTATAAGGCATAATGCCAAACTGGTATTTTTCGATAATGTGTATATGTACGATATCAATGCTATTGCGCATATGACGGAAAATTCGCCCATCAATCCACCCAGTAAAAAAGGCCAATTACGCAGCCAGATTGCAGAGATGTTGCTCTCTGCAATACAATCAGGCAAACTAACAGGGTTGATTGCACGCTCGGCAGATTTTTATGGCCCCAATAACGATAAAAGTTTTTTAATAGAAGTAGTGTATAAAAATATTAAAAAAGGTAAAAAGCCCAATTGGTTTATAAACGCAGATAAAAAGCATTCCTTCACCTATACGCCTGATGCAGCTAAAGCCACTGCTTTATTGGGCAACACTACAGATGCTTATGGACAGGTTTGGCATTTGCCCACCGATAAAAATGTACTGACGGGAAGAGAAATAATCTCCTTATTTACCAAAGAGATGAATGCACCCAATAAACTATTTATTTTACCAGCCTGGTTATTAAAACTGCTCGGAATATTTATACCCTTAATGAAAGAAATGCCTGAAATGATGTACCAATACGACCGGGATTATTTTTTCGACTCATCCAAATTTGATGAGCGGTTTAGCTTTTCTACCACCATTTATCGGCAGGGTGTAAAGGATACGATAGCTTTAACCACTAGTTAATTTTTGTAGAAATTGCTACATTATTAATAACGCTAACAGGAATCTAATTATAATTTATCTTTGTTTTATGAAGAAAAGAATCTACTTGCTGGGCATTGCTTTTTTATCAATAGCCAACATTTTTGCTCAGGAAAAAAAATTATATAACCCGGATGCAAATGCAGCAGCAGATATTGAAGCTGCCGTAAAAAAAGCCGCTGCTGAAAATAAATTTGTACTAATAATGGCAGGAGGAAACTGGTGTAGCTGGTGTCTTGAATTTAACAGGTCGAGTAAGGCTGATCCGAAAATAGATTCTGCTATAAACAGCAGTTTTATATGGTATCATTTAAACTGGAGCAAAGAAAATAAAAATGATGCTGTATTTGCAAAATATGGTTATCCGCAACGTTTTGGGTTTCCTATATTTATTATTTTAGATGGCAGGGGTCAGCGCCTGAATACACAAAACAGCGAATACCTGGAAGATGGTAAAAAAAGTTATGATCAAAAAAAAGTACTGAGCTTTTTAGAACAGTGGAGTCCGAAGGCACTGTCTCCTGAAGCATATTCAAAACAATAATTTGCAATTAAAAATCTTTTGATCGGGTAAATAATAAATTGATATGAATCCTAATAAAGATCACTTCATCCGGCTTGTGCTGCACCCTGTTAAGTTCAGGATGTTTTTGTTTTCTAAATTACCCGCTGCTTTTTTTTCGGGGGTAAGGTTAAAAATAATTGATGAAGCACAAGCTGTGGTAACGGTGCCGTATAAGTGGTTTTCTCAGAACCCTTTTAAATCTACCTATTTTGCCTGCATGGCGATGGCTGCAGAAATGAGTACCGGTGTGCTTGCAATGATGAATACCTATAAAAGTAATCCACCTATATCGATGCTGGTAACGGGTTTAGAAGCTGCCTATTTTAAAAAGGCCACCGGCATTACCACCTTTATCTGTGCAGACGGCCTGGCTATTACCCAAACCATTGAAGAAGCCATTACAACCGGGGAAGGCAAGATTATTAAAATAAAATCTATCGGTAAAAATGATAAGGGCGAGCTGGTAGCGGAGTTTTTTATTACCTGGTCTTTTAAAGTTAAAAAATAGGTAACCTCGCTTTTGTTGCACTTTCAATAAGCCCCTACTTATATAAAGTGTTATAACACCAGTTGGTTATACAGTTTAATAAGTGTTTCCCGGGGATCGGTACAAAAGCCGGGATGTACTTTTGATGTTTGAACAATCGTACTGCGTGTAGCAGTAAGCCAGCGGAAACGGGCAGGAAGATCCAATTTTGCAATGGGTCCTGCATTATTATCTCCAATGCATATACGCTTAAAAGCTTCAAGATTTTGCAGCAGTTCGCTGCTGTCGACAACCAAACAAAAGGCACGCAGGCGTTCTTCATTCAGATTATACATGGTCTGTAAAAAATTATGTTTGGCGCAATAAAGAATCACGCCAACATTCAGGAATTCTTCCCGCTCTACTTTTGGTACAATGCGAATAACGGCGTATTCAAATAAGTGCTTTTGCTGCATGCTGTGCTTCTTTTACAAAAATAACGGAATGTGCCAAACGGGTTTCTAAAAACTGAACATATGCCTGCCGGTGCATGTCGGTTGATTTAAAATAACTATCTGCTGCGAGCCATTCGTTGGGTATTAAATCAACAATGGATCGGATAAGTTCACTGGTTAAAACATTATGAAATGTTTTGTTAGCTGTTTCCAGTTCTGTAGCCTGCTGCAACAATACATGATCTTTTATTAAAACAAAGGGCCGCATTGCCTGCTCTTCTATATTTGGCCAGTTGTGATGAAAATACAGGCAGGCGCCATGATCTATCAGCCATAGTTCTTTGTGCCACCATAACATATTTGTATTGCGGACAGTGCGGTCCATATTAGTAAGCAGGCAATCAAGCCATACTATTTTTGAAGCCAGCATAGGATCAATTGCAGTAACTGCCGGATCGTAAGTTATTGACCCGGAAAGATAATGCAGTGCAAGGTTTAAGCCTGTACTTGCTTTTAGTAAATCCTGAATTTCCTCGTCTGGTTCTGTTCTTCCAAATGCTTCATCAATATTGGCAAAAACAATTTCGGGTACACGCAAACCTGCAGCACGGGCAATTTCGCCGCCAATCAATTCTGCAATCAGTGCTTTTACACCTTGTCCTGCTCCACGAAATTTTAGTACATATAAAAACCCATCATCTGCTTCCACAATGGCAGGCAAGGAACCGCCCTCCCGCAAAGGTGTAACATACCGGGTAACATTAGCACTTCTTAATTGAAGCTGATTATTATTCATTTTGTATTGTTAAAAGTTAAATGTGCATTCAATAATGCCCTTGCACTTTTAAATTGTTAGTATGAAAATACAGTAAAATTTAAAATGTATAGGCTGGTTTATTATTGCGTGTTTTTTTTAAGAAATATCTTATCAATTAGCATATTTGAAAATATCCTGGCGCCGCTATCATTTAAATGGAGGGAGTTGTAAAATAACTTAGGGCTTTCCAAAAACGGACTTTCCTGAGAAAAGTCGAAAAAACTTACATTATTGTCGGCGGCTATTTTCTCTGCAGCAACAATTGAATAGTCGGTACCTATAAATTTTGCATATATAGGCGAACAAACAATATACAATTTGATATTTGCCCGGTTGCAATCGCTGATAAACGACTTTAGTACATTTACTTTAATGCTATCCAATTGGTACACTTTAGATTTGTCATCGGTAGCTAAAGGTTTTGTTATCATATAGGATGATGCGATAACATAATACCCTTTAATATATTTTTTATCTTCCAAACCAAAGTTTCCCGAAATGATGTTCATAATTGTTGAGTTAAAGGGATATATGCCGGATAACATTTTTATTTTTTCTGTCCTGCTTCTAAGGTCAAGAATTGGGCGCATTTCAGGATGTGTGTTGTAATAGGGCGATAATGCAGCAAGTTTGTCATAGCTTTCTGATGTATTTGCAAATTCATTTGGCATCATGTCCAGAATTATAATTTTTGGTGTATATCTCTTTAATATGGCTTTCAAAACAGCATAATGATAAAGAACTGAATTTTCACCATCTCTCCCGGCATTATAATATGATAAGTTATATCGGTTTTCAAAAACAAATGGGTTATAATGATCCATTGCCCTTGATGAACCAAATATGATTATATCTGCTTTTGTTTTTTCAATAGAATAAGTAGTTCTGTATTGTGTCCCACTTTTTATCTTAAAATAATAATACTGAAGCAGATGGCCTAGTATGAAGTCAAACAGTATAATCAGCACCAGGAAAACTACTCCATTTAAAAGAAAATATTTCCAGTTTTTCTTTTTGTCCGACTTTGCCTTTTTTATCATATTTTATTAAAATTGAAAATAAATAAATTGCCCGCCATCAAATACGCCTATCAATAATATTATGAGAATAAGGAAGCAGTAATAGAGCTTGGGTAACAGCCAATGGTTATTATTTGATAAAGTAAACAGGCTATTGAAATACTCTTTTTTAAATTCAACCAGTAATAAAAATAGTATTCCTGCAAAAGAATAGAACATCATAGAAGAGCTTTCAGAATAAATTTTCCCTTTTAATAAAAATATCTTTTTTATTATAGTGAAGGCATCCTGTATATTATTTGCCCTGAAAAATATCCAGGCAAAACAAACCAGGATATAAGTTGCTAAAACCTGGATGAATGCATTTATTTTAGGAATTTCCTTTACCCGGGTTAATTGATTGAGTTTATTTCTTAAACCTTGTGTTACAAGTGCAAATACAAGGTACAATCCATTGATGCATCCCCAGATAATAAACGTCCAGTTTGCTCCATGCCAAAGGCCGCTCACAAGAAAAACAACCAGCAAATTAAAATACCATCTGTGTATAGTAACCTTATTTCCACCAATACTGATATATAAATAATCTTTAAACCAGGTAGATAATGATATATGCCAGCGTCTCCAGAATTCTGCAATATTCTTTGAAAAATAAGGGCGGTTAAAATTAACCATCAACCTAAAACCCATCACACGGGCGGCACCAATTGCTATGTCGGAATAGCCAGAAAAATCGCAATATATTTGTACCGAAAAAAATATAGTGGCCAATAACAAAGTCGTTCCATTATGTTCTGCCACATTATTATAAACAGAATTTACGTATATAGCTAACCTGTCAGCAATTACTAATTTTTTAAATAATCCCCAGATCATTAGTTTCAAACCCTCAGAAAAATTTTCTAACTCAGGCTGGTGCTTTTCCCTGAATTGGTGTAATAAATTTTGTGGACGTTCTATTGGGCCGGCAACCAACTGAGGATAAAACATAACATACAAAGAATAAATGCCAAAATGCCTTTCAGCTTTTTGATTGCCCCTATATACTTCAATAGTATAACTCATTGCCTGAAATGTGTGAAACGAAAGACCAATAGGTAAAAGGATAGCTAAATAAGGCAGGGGATTTGTTAGCCCGAAACCTTGTAACAAAAAAGAAAAATTACTGTTAATAAAATTATAGTATTTAAAAACCGCAAGCACCCCAATATTAGCAACTAAACTAAATATTAAAAATAACCTGCGTCGCCGGCCCTGTGATTTTTCTATTAAAATTCCGGCAAAATAATCCACTATAATTGTAAAGCCAAGTATTAATATATATATAGGCACAAAGGCCATATAAAAATAACAACTGCTTGCCAATAGTAATAACCATCTTTTACTGTGCGGAAGAATAAAATAAAGAGTAGTTACAATGAGGAAGAAAGCAAAAAAATGAAATGAGTTAAAAAGCATTGACGCAAGTGGGTTTGTTGTAAAATTTTAAAAATAGCTATTTATCCTTTTTACCTTATAAATTTATACATAAAGAAAGGCATAATTTTTTTTACCACAATATTAGTATTATAAAATAGATAATTTTAAAAGATAGGCTGCTTTTCATTAACTTGAATTTCTAAATTATGTAACAATGAAAATAGCTTTCCATGGTGCTGCCAGAACGGTGACAGGTTCTAAACATTTACTTACTTTAAAAAATGGTAAAAAAATATTGCTCGATTGTGGTATGTTCCAGGGAATGGGCAAGGATACTGATGAGCTTAATGCCAGTTTTGGTTTTAATGCACAGGAAGTAAATTACCTTATTTTATCTCATGCGCATATTGACCACAGTGGTTTGATACCAAAACTGGTAAAGGAAGGATTTAACGGAAAAATATTTGCCACACCCGCCACCAAAGATCTTGCTGCCGTATTGATGGAAGATTCAGCGGGCATACAGGAAAGCGACCTGAAGTTTATAAACAAACGCCGGGCAGCAGAAGGCAAGCAATACCTTTTACCATTATATACTACAGCCGATGCATTAAAGGCCGTGGAGTTTTTTGAAACAGTAGAATACGATACTTGGTTTACCATTGAAGAAGGCATTGAATTTTGTTACACAGATGTGGGGCATATTATTGGCAGTACAGCGGTTCATTTAAAAATTACAGAAAATGGAAAATTGACCCGCCTCACTTTTAGCGGTGATGTTGGCCGTTACCGTGATGTGATTTTAAAAGCGCCGGAAAAATTTCCACAGGCAGATTATATTTTAATTGAGAGCACCTATGGCAATAGTTTGCACGACGAACATAATCCTACGCCTGATGCATTGTTGCAATGGATTGACCATACCTGTATTTCAAAAAAAGGGAAACTGATTATGCCTGCATTTAGCGTAGGCCGTACGCAGGAAATTTTATATGCCCTCAACCAATTGGAATTAGAAAAACGATTGCCCCCACTGGCTTATTTTGTAGATAGCCCCTTAAGTATGAAAGCTACCAGCATCATAAAAAGCTATCCCAAGTATTTTAATGACCGTATAAGAAAGGTGTTGGAAAGTGATGACGACCCGTTTGCATTTAAAGGATTAAAATTTGTAGAGTCGGTGGAGGAATCTAAAAATTTAAATTTTTATAAAGGGCCCTGTGTAATTATTTCAGCCAGTGGTATGGCCGATGCTGGCAGGATAAAACACCATATCAGCAATAATATTGAAAACAGCCGCAATACTATTTTACTTACAGGATATTGCGAACCCGGTTCGCTGGGAGGCAGGCTGATGAAGCATCCTAAGGAAGTAAATATTTTTGGTCAGCAACATGAAGTAAATGCAGAGATAGGCGAAATGCGGAGTATGAGTGCCCACGGCGATTATGAAGACTTATGCCAGTTTTTGGCCTGCCAGGATGCTGCACAGGTTAAAAAATTATTTCTGGTGCATGGCGAATATGAGGTACAAATTGATTTCAGGCAACGGCTTATAAGAAAAGGTTTTGCTGATGTAGAAATACCTGAACTGCACTCTGAAGTAGAATTGAGCTGATTGTGTCATTTAAAAAATGTGGGGGCATCAATTAATATTTGCTTTTGAAATAAAATAAATATTTATCGCAACATAAATTATCATTAGTATTTGTCCTGCAACCATGTCAAACCTGTTGGCCTGTTTTGCTTTATTTTCTTTTACCAGTTTAAGTGCATATATACTGCAGGTAATTACAGAAAAAATAAAAACCAGGGTAAGCCCATGAAGTGTGTCTACAAGAGTAAATGTTGTAGATTCTGGTAGTGAAGAATCGATAATGTATTTATTGCCAATTACCGCAAACAATGAACCCACACTTAAACCAAACCTTGAATCTATACTATCTGCATGTATGTAAAAGCAAACATAGGCAATCAGGAACGCAACATACATTCCCAAAAATATTTTCCAGAACAAACCCATAGCATCCCTGTCAATTATCATATTTACTTTAAAGGCGCTGTATTCCGAATGTGGCTTTGTAAGGCTGGCATCGCCGAAACCTGTTTCATAAATTTTTTTTCCGGTGGTAATATTGAAACTGTCAATTACCCATCCGTTTAGAGTGAATTGCGGATCAAAATGTTTGCCCAAAGTATCTGCTGCAAAAATTAATGATTCAGAATCAAACTGTGAATTTTCTATAGAAAGCCTTAATTTTTGCTGGTCAAATGGGAAGTTTGCAATCTTCCAGGAATCTTTCATTATACATTGTAATTTCATTAAAATATATACACCATCACTTGAATCTATGGTGGAGTAAGATTTTGTAAAGGTTTTTGCCTGTGGTATCTCAAGATTCTGCAAAAAATCAAAATCTTTGTTTTTATACTTTAGCCACAACCACAAATTCACTGTATATTCTTTTTGTTTAAAATCAATGTCATGCACACTGGTAACATAAATACCGGTATATACAGTATCAGGCTTAGCATCCCCGGCAAAACTTTTTAAATTAAGGCAGGTTAAACTGGTAATAAGAAAACCAACCAGGAGGATATTTTTTTTCATGTATTGGATGGTGGGTTAAAAAATTTTGCTATTGATATGGAAAACGTTCAAAATAAAGAAATATTTCAGGCTTGTTGGATAATATAAAGTAGCTGCTTCATTAGTAGAAATATTAAGCAAGCCTTCCTGATTTGCTGCTATTTATTTTAATCAACAACGGCCGGAGAAAATTATTAATATATGTTTGCGTTTAAAAAGAAATGTAACATCTACATTATATCATTATGCTGCGTAGTCATATACTTATTTGTTCAATCTTGCTTCTTTTAGCTGTTCCGGTTTATATACTGGATAGTAATACCCTAAAAAGTAGTGGAAGAGATTGGATATCGCTTGACTTTAGGGGCTTATTTATATGGTCATATGCACTTTTCATTGCGATTGATATTTTGCTCAGCACTTTTGTTGTAATTTATTACCATCATGCAAAATTATTTCAAATCCATTTTTATTCCGCAATTCTTTCCCTTGTAATTCTTGGTATTGGCCTGTTGGTATTTAACAAGATTGACAAATCCAGTTCCCGCAAAAAATATAATGCAAAAATGGAACAGCGTAAATTGCTATTTAATCAAATTCAATTAAAACGCTGGTGGTTTGTGCCAACTGCCAAAAATCCAAAAGAAATTCATGTTGATGTAGTAGTTACTTCAGCAGGAAGGTTTGCAGCACTTGCTACCGGAAAAGAAGATGGAGAATACGGAAAAAATATTTTCTCATCAGATGGCGAAGCCCAGCATTCAGTAAATGCAGGTGAACATATTCATTACACATTTCCTTTAACAATTATTAATCTTGGAGAAGCAACTAATATTGAATTCACTTTTTATTTATTTAAAGCTCCCGTTGGGCAATCCAGCAACGAAGACATAGTAAAAATATTCAAAGATTCAATAGTTACCAATGATGATGGCTCGTACTTCTACGAACCCTTATTGCTTCCTTTGAATGAAGTACCCAAATAGCATCAACTTTGGTTCCGGTAGTTTATATGTTTCAACACGGCTTCAGGTTTTTAGGTTAGCGGTCTAAAACTTAAAGTTATGCAAACATATAAACAGCCGGCACTGAAAACAATCTTATTTTACATTATTACTCCATTCAAAAAAACTGTCTACATCTTTTTTAAATTGTATCAAAGATGGTTTGTTGATGTAATACATGTGGCCTGCTTCATAATAATAATGGCGTAAATTTTTTCGTAGTTCCGGTTGTAAAAACATATGGGCAACATCAAAGTTGGCCGTAAAATAAGGCGTAGCAAAATCATAATAACCGCTGCCTATATAAACTTTTAAGTTGGTATTTTTTGTCATGGCATCCCGTAAACTTTCAGAAACATTGAGGTATTGGTTTTGAACATTGTTATAATTCCAGGGATAGACATTACCAAAAATATTATAGGCCCTGTCTTCTTTAAAATTAAGTTCTCTTTCAAAATAGTCGTTCATGGTACTGGTAAAAGGTCCGTCAATATTGGTGAAAGAAGGATCAAAATCTGGCCCCTCACCTGCATCGTCAAAATTATGACCGGTAAAGCGGCTGTCTAAACGGCCTATAGATAAACCATCTATTCTTCTCAGTTCTTTATAAAAACGGCCGTCTGAAACCCGTAAGTTGGCCTGCAAAATATAGGTTTTGCTTAGCCCTGTATAATAACTTAATTTTTCAGCAATCTTATCTTTTTCAGCGTCGCCAAGCAATTCGCCTTTTAGTAATGCAGGTGCGTATTCATTCATGGCAAAGTCCTCACTTTCTTTCAGTGTCTTTTGTAAATCGGCTTGCAAAGAAGCAGCTAATTTTTTGTGATACCATGCCGCTGCCGTGTAACTGGGCACATACAACACAAAGGGAAGATCGTTGCCGATGGCAAGTTCATTTGTACCAAAATTAAGTACGGGCGAAATAAGCAAAATGCCATTGATATAAATCCGGTAATTATCCGTAAGGTATTTTGAAAGGCCTGCAGCCCGGGTGGTGCCGTAGCTTTCACCTGCCAGGTATTTAGGAGAAGCCCAACGTTCGTACTTTGATAAAAAACTACGGATAAAAGCCGCTATACTTTGCACATCTTCCACAAATCCATGAAATTGTTTGTCACTCTCCCCGCTTACTGCATAACTAAACCCCGTTGATACCGGGTCAATAAATACCAGGTCTGTTTTATCGAGCCAGGTATATTCATTGTTTACAATCTGGTAAGGAGGTGGTGGAGCTGTGCCATTGTCTTGTAATAAAACCCTCTTTGGTCCAAGGCCGCCCATGTGCAGCCAAACAGAAGAAGACCCGGGACCGCCATTAAAAGTAAAACAGATAGGCCGCTTTGCTACATCTTCTGCATCTTTTTTATAGTAGGTAAAAAATACTTTGGCAATCAGTTTTCCTGTATCATTTTGCAAATTTAAAAACCCGGAGTAAGCTGTATAATCTATTTTTTTTCCTCCGGATACAACCACGGTATTTTTAGTAATTGTTGCTGTAATGCCTGCAGGAAAAGGTTCATTTTTACCTTCGTTTAAAGCGGCATTCTTTTGAGCGAAAATTGAAACTGACAATAAAAGAAAAAAAGGAACAGTGGTAAGTCTCATGATTGTATTTTTATGCTGTAATATAAGTTAAAGAGAGCATCAAATTGCAGTTAAAAAATTTGCAAAACCCCGTCGTTACCTAAGATAATGATTTAATTGTACGTGAAGTGGGTTTTTGCTGCATATTCTTCAAATTATGAAAGAACATCTGCGAGACCCCGATGTTGAATTCAATGATTGAAAATTTGGCAGCGTAGGTTCCTATATCATATATTTACGTGTTAGCAGCAATCCACCTAATTCCGCCCCGGCATTTACTTCTTAAGCTAACGTTTTTACTACTATAAGTTTGTAAATTGTCTTGCTCAATGTAAGACCGTTCGATAAACTGGTGTGTAATAACCCGAGTGTAATCCTGGTTGGAATGTAAAAGGACTTTTTGCTTCAACAAAAAGTCCTTGTGATTACTTCAGTGGTGACTAAATCAAGATGTGGATCCCGTTCATAATATTTTCATAATAAAGATACATTCTCTTTGAGCATTTTTATCACTTTAAACAAAAAAAATGCAAAAGAAAAATTTGAAAATGGAAGTTGTACATCCCCATGCCGCAGGCATAGACATCGGCAGTCGTTCTCATTTTGTTGCCATCGGCCAAGGCACAAATGATGTAAAAGAATTTGGTGTTTATAATGAAGACTTACTAGCTATTGCAAAGTGGCTTAAAGAAAACAACATCAAAACCATTGCAATGGAAAGTACAGGAACTTACTGGCAAGCACTTTTTGCTTTATTGCAAGAGCAAGGCTTTCAAGTAATACTTTGCAATGGTAAATTCACCAAAAACATAAAAGGTAAAAAAAGCGATATGCAAGATTGCCAATGGATTCAAAAACTACATTCGATAGGATTACTTAGTGGCAGTTTTTTGCCTGATGAAACTACGGAACAGCTTAGAACCTACTGCCGGCACAGAGCAAATTTGTTAGATTAAGCCGCAGACACTACACGCAAAATGCAAAAATATTTGCGGTTACTAAACCTTAGATTAGATGTAGTTGTAAAAGATATTACTGGTTTAACCGGTTTAAATATTATCCAAGCTATTTGTAAAGGAGAAACGAATCCACAAAAACTTGCAGTATTGAGAAATGGGAATTGTAAAAAATCTGAAGAAGAAATTGCAAAGGCATTAGAAACAAATAATAGGAAAGATTATTTATTTACCCTTAATCACGAATATGAAATTTATCAGAGTTTACAAAACAAAATCACAGATTGTGATAAACAAATTGAAATAATTTTACAGCAACAAATCAATGAGGATAACAATAAAAAGCAACATGCCATTGATAAAAAAGTGCATAAGCGTGTTATTAATAATAAGAACACCCCAAAAAATATGGATATCAATTTATTGGCGTATCAGTATTTTGAAGGCGTAGATTTATTAGCCATCGAAGGATTTAGTTATTCAACAGTTCTTACATTTACATTAATGAGTGAAGCAGGAAATGGTATTCACAAATTTGAGAGTGCAAAACAATTTGCAAGTTGGCTACGCTTGGCTCCTAATAATAAAATCAGCGGAGGAAAGGTGCTTTCCAATAAAATACCCAAGGGAAGCAGTCGTTTAAAAATTGCTTTGAGAAATGCCGCCAACCTGCCTGCCGTCAGCTACGGTGTGGACACAAAAATAGGGTAGTTTTGTATAAAAAGATGGATGGGTCAAGTCATAAACCAAACTACGAAAATGT
>JAYVZR010000151.1:0-5892 GCA_043783135.1 Ferruginibacter sp.
CATTTTCAAATACTGCCATTACCCTTTTTTCATAATTGCGGCGTTGGTTTAAAAAGCTGCTTAGCATAGGTTCCTTTAAATGCTTCCACTCGTGGTTAGCAACAAAAACCTCGTCAAAATTATTCAGCATTTTCTGTATGTGAAACCGTACAATGGCTTCAACTTTTGCAACAGCAGTTGCAGTGCTATTTTCAACAACATCAAGATTAAGGTGAAATTCATTGGCCATTTTACTACAAATACTTTGCAGCAATTCGCTTTTAGAACCTATATAATTATAAAGACTGGGCGCCTCAACACCAAGTGAATCTGCAAGTTCTCTCATAGAAGTAGCACTATAGCCTTTTGTTTTAAAAAGAAAAGCCGCTTTTTGAATTATGGCTTCTTTTTTTGTTGAGTTTTCCCCTGATTGTATTTTTGCCATTGAACCGGTTATTTTTTTGCAAAACTAACACTTATTAGTTTTTATTAATAATCGCTTTAGGAGTTTAAATACATTACAAAGAAATTAAAGATTAAATCAAATGGCGTATGGACACTTTTTGGTATAGATTTTATTGACATGCCTAAGAAAAAGGCAGCTTTAAAGTAGTAATTCAACTGTAAAAAACTATAATTTTACAGCTTTACAGAAAAAGAACTGGTGAAAGCCCCGATAGGTAAATAAAAAAAATAAATTTTATTCAAAAAAAATATTAATTTTACAGTCTGCTTGGTAATTCTATATTTCCTCTTATCTTTTGAAAGCCTTCCCGTAAAGGTAAATTTGCCCTTGTGTGGTGTTTTTAAAAGTATTACATATAATATATCCTTAATTAAAAATATTCAGTAAAGATTTTTCTTGTGGTTTCAGAGGTAAGCAAGGCCGGTGATTTTTATCACTGGCCACTACTTTTTTAGGGCATGCCTGTAGCGTTTGCTGATTAATATGTCGGCTCATTTTGTGATTTCTTTAAGATATCCCACACAATATTTTTTTACATTTGGCATTTATAGAATCGAAAGTTTTAATACCAATCATTATATGAACTGATTTTTACCTGCATTTTATCAACTGACTGCATGGGAATTTATTGTTAACCTTTTAAAATAAATTACCATGGGTATACCAAACAAAGCAGGCGTGTTTACTATTTTAGTAATGATTGGAAGTATGGACTTATGCAATGCCCAATTGAAAATAAGTAAATGGCAGGTGGGCATTAATGGTGGTGTTTTTGTTTACATGGGCGACCTGACACCATCTCCCTTAGGCTCTTTCAAAACATTAAAACCTGTAGCAGGCCTTTACTTTTCAAGAGTTTTAACCCCTTCTTTTATTTTACGCACTAACCTTGTGTATGGTTTATTGGCGGGCAATGAATCATTATACAGCAGCCCGGCTTACAGGCAGCAGCGCAACCTCAGCTTTTCATCTTCGGTAAAAGAAATTTCTGAATTGTTTGTCTGGAACATGTATGGTAACAATAATAACGAAATAGGCAAACGCATTTCGCCTTATTTGCTGGGCGGGCTGGGCCTGAGTTTTTTACACGTAAACCGCAGCAGTAATTTAAATAAATCTTTTTTTGTAAACGACCCCCAGGTTTTAGCCGGAGTTGAGGCAGATTTAAAAAATGCACCTCCCGGAATGATATTAATATTGCCGGTAGGTGCAGGAATAGAATATTATCTATTCGAAAAAATGTCATTAACTGCTGAAACAATTTTCAGATACACATTTACAGATTACCTGGATGGATTTAGTTTAGCGGCCAATCCTGAAAAAAAAGATTTTTATCAATCGTATACCGTTGGATTGGTATATAAGTTTAATAAAGTTGGTGATAATGTAGCATGCCCGGTTTTAAAGTATTGAGCATAAAATTAAACTGATGCAAAAACCTGATGATTGATTTTTTGACAACCAAGGGTATCGATTCTATTCCACAGCCCTGTTTAAAAAATCAATCATAGGCTTCATCGTTTCAAATACTTTTGCCACATCTTTTACCAATGATTTGTTTTGCAATTCTGCATCAGTAAAAGGTTTGCTTACAATAAAATGTTTCATTTTAAGATAATGGATAGCCGGGTTATTTTCATCATACCCCTTTGGCGGCCTTTGTAATGATTCTATTCCTTCAACTCCTTTAGTAAAATATTTTTTGAAATTTTTATTATCGATTATCTTTTTCCATTCAATGAAATTATAATCAATTTCCTGCCTTACCTTAGCCAGTTCAGCAGGCATTGGTGAATAAAAACCACCTGCGGCATAACTTTTACCCGGTTCGCAATGGAAATAATATCCTGCAACACTGGCTTTTTTTCCACCCCTGCTAAAATAAGCCGCCATATTATTTTTATAAGGGCTTTTATTTTTACTGAACCGTACATCCCTGTTGATGCGAAAAGTGCAATCTTTTACCTGCAACGAGCCAATGGGTTCATCAAAAACAGCAATAGCAGGAATTAATTTACCTACCATTGTTTGTAAATCTGCTTTTGCTGCTTCATAAATAATCCTATGTTCATCAAACCAGGGTTTGTTATTGTTATTTTGAAGGTCTTTTAAAAATTTTATGGTTGTTGATTGCAGCATATATTTTATTATGGGTACAAATGTAGGGCAATAAAAAAGGAACCGATATTGGTTCCCAGTTATATTTTTATTTTTAAATTTATTTGACCCTCCCCCAATTTTCTCCACTTTTAATCCTATACAATGTCATTTCACTTACCCCATATTTAGCTGCCATTAATTTATAGGTAAGTTTGCGTTTGGGATTATTGATGGTCTCTTTAATGGCCCTTACCTTTGTTGCATTTAATTTAAGCCCTTCTGTTTTATTGGCCTGTAGTTTTTTGTAAGCAATTTTTTGAGGGCTTTTTTGCTGGTGGCTCCCAACTTCAGCCAATGTTGCCCATTTTAAATTTTTATAATGGTTATCATCTTTTTTGTGATTTAAATGAATAACATATTTATGTTTTGGAGAAGTTTTTTTGCAAAATAGTTTGGCTATTTCCCTGTGCAAATAAATGGTGCCATTACCTTTTTCTAAATGCAAATTTAAAGTGCGGTAACCTGAGGTTACAGAACCATTTAATAATTTGCCATCTTTATTTACATCTTCGGCATAGCTGGCAGCCCTGCCAAATGAAGATACCGCATATCTTTTACGTAATATAGTGTGGCCAACAAATTGTAAGGGGGCCCATTTTTCTCCTGGCATTTTTTTAATCATATAGGATGATTTTAGATTATATTACATTGGCAAACTATATTCTTTGTGCGAATTTTCTGGTAGCTTAAAAAGCCGCAGTATAAATATAAAATTAATTTTTACTAAGTAGGCAGCATTTTTATAAAATCTTCTTCACTTATTATTTTTATGGTCTGAATTTTTTTTGCTTTCTCAAGCTTGCTTCCCGCATCATCCCCTACTACAAGGTAGTTTAATTTACTGCTTACACCACCAACAATTTTTCCGCCATTTTCTTCTACCATCGTTTCTGCATCGGTTCTTTTTAACTGGCTAAGTGTTCCGGTGAATAAAAATGTTTGCCCTGCCAATAAATCATTAAGGGCTACCTGCTTTTTTTGATTTATTAATGATACGCCCAATTGCTCCAGTTTTTGTAACATCTCCAAATTTTCAGCATCTTTAAAAAATCTGTAAATGCTTGCTGCTACTTTTATGCCAACATCTTCCAGGGCTTGCAGTTGCTCTTCGCTATAATTTGTAAACTCCAATAAATGATTTACAAAATTAGCCAATGTTTTAGCTGTGGTTTCACCTACATAACGAATGCCAAGGCCATAAATTAATCGATGCAGTGGTTGTATTTTAGAATTACTAATTGCCGTCTGCAAATTATCCAACGACTTTTTGCCAAATCCGTCCAATTTGCCAATAGCTTCAAAATTCAATATATAAATTCCGGGAACATCTTTTAATAAACCCAGCTCATAAAACTTGCGTACATTGGCTTCACCAAAACTTTTTATATCCATGGCATCTTTACTTACAAAATGGATAATTCTTTCCACCACCTGGGCGGCACAGTTAATATTAATACAGCGCCACACAGCTTCTTCTTCGGGCTTAAATAACAAATCACCACATACCGGGCAATGTGTTGGAAACTGTATGAGCTTTTCGCTGCCCTCGCGCAATTCTTCAAATGACTTTACTATCTGGGGTATTACATCACCGCTTCTTTCTATCAAAATGGTATCATTCAACATCAGGTTTTTTTCTTTGATATATTCTTCGTTGTGAATAGAGATGCTGGTTACTGTAACACCACCAACCAAAACCGCGGCTATTTTTGCAACAGGTGTAACAGCGCCGGTTCTGCCCACCTGAAACTCTACAGATAATAATTTACTGGTAGCCTGCCTTGCTTTAAATTTAAAAGCAATCGCCCAGCGGGGATGATGAGAGGTCATGCCTAAACGGTCCTGCAACTGCAGGTTGTTTACTTTTACCACCATGCCATCAATTTCATAAGGCAACTCATCCCGCCTACCTTCAAATTCTTCAACCTGTTGTATAACTTTATCAATGCCCTTTACTACTACCATTTCTTTTTTAGGGCTTCTAAACCCAAGATTCCAAAGCATATCCAGCATGGCTGAATGAGTATGAGGTTGACGATCATCCGCATTGCTTATATAACTTACATGATATAAAAATGCCTCCAGGTTTCTACGACTTACTTCTGCAGTATCTTTTATTCTTAAAGAGCCTGCGGCTGAATTCCTGGGATTCGCAAAGGGAGGAATACCTTCTTCAATAAGTTTATCGTTGTATTTTTTAAAATTGCTTTTATTAATCAGCACTTCTCCCCGTATTTCAATCTGTTCAATACCATATTCACTAAATTTTGCTGTGAGAGGAACAGATTTTATTTGCCTGGTGTTTAGTGTAATTTCATCTCCCGCCACACCATCGCCACGGGTTGCAGAACGGCTTAAATGGTCATCCTCATAAATCATCGAAATGCTGGCACCGTCAAATTTGGGTTCAACACAATACTCAATTTCAGGTAAGCCGGAAAGTTCCTTTGCCTTTCTATCCCAGTCAATTAAATCTGCTGCATTATACGAATTCTCTAAAGAAAGCATGGGTACAAGATGTTGCACTTTTGGAAAATTACTAACCAATCCCTTGCCCACTCTTTGTGTAGGCGAATTTTCAGTTACAAGCCTAGGCTCTTCTTTTTCAAATTTTTCGAGCAATTTATATAGACTGTCATATTCATAATCGCTTATCAGCGGATCTGTTTGCACATAATACCGATATTCATGAAAACGAAGTATATTCCTAAGTGATTCAATATTTTCAGCAATAAATTCTTTACTGTTGTTGGCATTTATTGAGGCCAGCCATTTTGTAGTCTGCTGCTGTAAAAATTTTGTCTGCTCTTTATCGTACATATATAATTTCTTCTTTCGTAAAATTAAATAATCCAGTGGCTAATTTCTTGACATAAAATGTAATGTCCCTTCTGTTTTATTAAAGCATAATTGATTATGAAAAATATTGAAAGATGCAATAAAAGTAAAACTATCTTTAAAATAGAAATAAAAATACCACTGTTCGGGCTACCAATAAAATTTTTAGTCAAAATTTTTATTGAAAATCAATTAATTATAACGCTTCGATAAAAATATTTTCTAATTTTATAGGAAATTAAGATATACGGGCCTACCTTCGCCGTCCATTAAAAAAAGCCCTTCGGGATAGCGAATGCATCACTATCCTTCGGCTCCGCTCAGGATTCAAAGGAATTAATCTAAAATTTAAAAAAAATGAGTAAACTACATTTCACCACCAAACATGCGAACGAGGCTACCGTTACACACAACTGGTATGTAATAGATGGTACTAATCAAACCGTTGG
>JAYVZR010000152.1:0-5878 GCA_043783135.1 Ferruginibacter sp.
AGGTTATAATGTGATTGCCTTACCATTGGCAGCAGGTGTTTTATACAAGCAGGGAATTTTGTTAAGCCCCGCCACAGGCGCAGTTTTAATGACGGTAAGCACAGTTGTGGTTGCCATTAATGCAAGTTTTTTAAAAGTAAAAAAATAAAAACATTCAGGAATGAAAAAAATAAAAATAATACTATTAATGCTTTCCATTTATTCTTTCGCAACTGCTCAAGATATGAAAGGCATGGACATGAATAAAAAAGATACAGTAAAACCCAAGATCACCAGCTATTACACTTGTGTAATGCACCCCGAAATCCATGCTTCCAAACCAGGCACCTGCCCTAAGTGCGGAATGGCACTCTATAAAAAAACAGTAAAGGTTGCAAATCCGCAAACGCAGCCAGTAAAAAAAGATACTATACAGATGCCTTTAAAAGACACCATGCGGAATATGGATAACATGCAGCAAATGGGTGATAGTACATATCATAATCATGACATGAGCAACATGCATATGCCTATGATAAAAACAGGACCTGCGAAAACATTTGAGCCGCCAAAAACAGTTAGATATGATTTAGATGTTACAGATACTATCGTAAATTTTACGGGCAAATCAAAACATGCCATTGCAGTAAACGGAAGTATCCCAATGCCTACATTAACTTTTACGGAAGGCGACACGGCAGAAATTTATGTACATAACATGATGGATGAAGAAACATCATTGCATTGGCACGGATTATTTGTACCCAATAAATATGATGGTGTGCCAAACCTAACACAAACGCCCATAATGGCACATAGTACATACCTGTATAAATTTCCCATCATTCAAAACGGCACACACTGGTATCACAGCCACACAGAATTGCAGGAGCAAATCGGTATGTATGGAGCAATGATTTTAAACAAGAGAAACAGTGACACAACATTTAGAACAGGCATTGATGATTTGCCGACTATACCAGTCGTATTAAGTGAATGGGTAGATATGAAACCCGAAGAAGTACACCGCAGCCTCCACAATGCCAATGATTGGTTTGCGATAAAAAAAGGAACAACACAATCATACAGCGAGGCAATTGCAAGCGGGAACTTAAAAACAAAACTTACAAACGAATGGAAGCGTATGAATGCAATGGATGTAAGCGATGTGGCGTATGATAAATTTTTAATCAACGGAAAAAATTTAAACGAACAGCCGCAGTTTAAGGCTGGCGATAAAGTAAGGTTGCGTATTTCAAATGCAGGGGCATCCAGTTATTTTTGGCTTACCTATTCAGGTGGCAAAATAACAGTTGTAGCAAATGATGGCAACGATGTAGAACCTGTTGAAGTTGACAGATTAATTATTGCTGTTTCAGAAACTTATGACGTAGTTGTAACCATTCCAAACAACATGAGCTATGAATTTTTAGCAACCCCTGAAGACCGGACGAAATCTGCTTCATTGTGGTTAGGCAGCGGTATGAAAATGCCTGCAACAAAATTGCCCTGGCTAAAATATTTTGCCGGGATGCAAATGATGAACCAAATGATGAAAATGAATGGCGGCCTTGACCCTGCTTCAATGGGTGATATGCAAATGAGCAATCAATCAATGGACATGAACGCAGTGATGTATCCTGAAATAACAGGCGAAGAAGAAGGCAAGAATAAAAAGAGTAGTGATAACATGCAAGGACACAACATGCAAATGCCAAATAACAATAGTATGCAGGGTATGAATATGGCAAGTGAAAGCAGCGACGTTATTACACTTAATTATACAATGCTGAAAGCTACTCACAAAACAACTTTACCATCAGGAGAACTTAAAGAATTGAAATTTGATTTAACAGGAAACATGAACCGTTATGTTTGGAGTTTAGATAATAAAGTGCTTTCGGAAGCCGATAAAATTTTGATAAAGAAAGGCGAAAATGTAAGGATTGTTTTGTACAATAATTCAATGATGCGGCATCCTATGCACTTGCACGGACACGACTTTAGGGTACTTAACGGACAAGGCGATTATGCACCGCTGAAAAATGTGCTGGATATTATGCCAATGGAAAGAGACACCATAGAATTTGTGGCAAACACAAGCGGCGACTGGTTTTTTCATTGCCATATTTTATACCACATGATGAGCGGAATGGGCAGGGTTTTTAGTTATACTAATATTGATACAGCTTCTGCTCCTGATTTGCCCAACCCTGAATTAGCCCGGCGAAAATTATTTGCAGATGACCGTATGCCTCACTTCATGGCAAGGGTTGGTTTGGAAACTAATGGCAGCGATGGAGAAGCCATGTTTGCAAATACCCGTTGGAAGGCAAGCACACTTTGGCATTTAGGCTATCACCCTGAACATGGTTATGAAAGTGAAACCATGTTTGGAAGATATTTTGGCAAAATGCAATGGTGGTATGCTTATACAGGGTATGACTATCATTACAAGGAAGAAGGAGGACCAAAAAATATTTTTGGTAGCGAAGAAAAGAATTGGTTTGGCCAGACAAGTAATAAAAATAATCGTAGCACTATAGTGGCAGGTGTTGCATATACATTGCCAACACTAACAGTTGCCGATTTAAGGATTGACGGAGATGGCAAATTACGTTTTCAATTATCAAGAGAAGATATTGCTATATCTCCACGGCTTCGTTTTGCATGGATGATTAATACTGATAAAGAATACATGGCAGGGTTACGATACATTGTGACAAAGTATGTTTCCATATCCTCACACTACGACAGCGACATGGGGTTAGGGGCAGGCTTGACAATTACTTACTAGCCAACGGGAAAGTCAGTCACACTGGCAATTTAACTTTTTGTTGTTACCTTCATCAACATATTTCAACCATCATTGGTTCTGGGGACGGAATACTTACCATATTTCGCTAAACTCTGAACGTTTTACTTTTAACCTACAACCAATTTATATCATGAGGAAGTTTTTACTATTTTCCGGTACACTGATTTTGGCCGTTCTTGTAATCTACAATATCTGGGCAGAAATGGGGCGGGCCAAAGAAGAGGTATCAATAGTAACACCTGTTTCTAAAAATGATTTTAATTATACAGAGTTTGGTGCAGATTCCGGTAAAGGAAATGTTATTGGTATGCAACCTTTGTTAACACCAGTCAATTATTCCACAGCAGCTAATTTTAAAAATGCTCTTTATATATATTTTGATCAGCTGAAAAAGCAAAATAAATTAACTACTAAATCGGTAGTGGTATTGCCTGAATATATTGGTACCTGGCTGGTTGCCGCCAATGAAAAAGAAAATATTTATCAGCAGCCCACCATGGATGCAGCAATGACCAACCTTGTTACCAGCAACCTGTTTAAATTTATTGCCCATTATTACCAGGCACCTGCAAAAGACAAAAGGAAGTATGCACTCTTTAGTATGAAAGGTAAACAAATGGCAGCCATCTATGAACAGGTTTTTTCGCAATTAGCAAAAGAGTTTAATTGTGTTATTGTAGCAGGTTCTATTGCTTTACCGGATGCTTTTATAAATAGTGAGGGAAAGCTTGAAATTAATTCAAAAGGTAAAATATATAATACATCGGTAGTATTTGGTGCAGATGGTAAAATCGTTCCGCCTCTTGTAAAGAAGATTTTTCCGGTAGATGATGAACAGGTTTTTTCTGGCTGCGGCAAAGAAGACCAGACACCTATTTTTTCAACCGGTGCAGGAAAGATGGCTTTATTGATTTGCGCAGACAGTTGGTTTCCGGCTGCTTATACTACTGTTGCAGGAAAGGTAGATTTTATTGTTATACCATCCCTTGGTGGTGCAGACAGTATATGGAATGCACAATGGAATGGGTACAATGGTTTTAAGGCACCCGCAGATGTGGATACAAGCCAATACCACAAAATTACTGAGGGCGATGCCTGGATAAAATACAGCATGGGTAAACGGGCACCACAATCAAAAATTCATTACGGCATGAATGTTTTTTTTACAGGAACTTTATGGGATTTGAAACCAGAAGGCAGGGTGTTGGTATTAAACAACGATTCCTTAACAGTTTTGGCACCTTCAATAAACGAGGGCAGAATAGTAAATCTTTATCTACCATGAAATATGATGTAATTGTTGTAGGCGCTGGTTATGCAGGCTTAATTACAGCACGGAATTTGAAACGTGCCGGTAAAAATATTTTATTGCTTGAAGCCCGGGATAGGGTAGGTGGGCGCATTTATACCAAGTGGCTGGATGAAAATACTTATGTTGATTTAGGTGGCCAATGGATTGGCGTAACGCAGGATAAAATGTATGCCTTATGCAAAGAATACCAGGTATCCACTTTTGCTACCTTTGATAAAGGAAAGAGCAGCATGTTTTTTTTGAACCAGTTAAAACAGTACAAAGGTATCATCCCTCCATTGCCGATTTTTGCATTACTCAATTTAAATAAGGGTATCCAGCGCATTACAAGGTTATCAAAAAAAATAAACCTGCAGCAACCCTGGCTTTCACCTGACGCACAAATGTGGGACCAAATGAGTGCGGAAGAATGGATGCAGCAGACCATGAAAAATGAGAAGGCACGAAGTATGTTCCAGTTGGCATTTGAAGCCATCTTTGCAAGCCACCCAAAAAATATATCGATGCTGCATACCTTGTTTTATACAAAGAGCGGCAAGGATTTTGATACACTGATGAATATAAAAAAAGGAGCACAACAGGATCGTATTATGGGTGGCGCACAAAGTGTTTGCAATAAAATGGCAGGTGAATTAAAAGATGTTTTACAGCTCAATAAAGCGGTTGTTTCCATTTCGCAAAATACAGATGGTGCTGAAGTAAGCGGAGCTGATTTTTTATATACTGCAAAAAAAATTGTTTTGGCAGTACCTCCCGCAGTTGCAGGAAAAATTCAATATCAACAGCCGCTGCCTGAAAAAAGGGTAAAGCTTATGCAGCAACAGTTTATGGGCAATGTGGTTAAGTGTTATGCTGTTTATAAAACTCCTTTTTGGCGGGTAAATAAATTGAATGGTTTATGCGCCATGCCCGGCCAGTATGTTTCGGTTTCGTTTGATAATTCGCCCAGGGATGGAAGTAAAGGAATCTTGATGGGCTTTGCATTAGCCGATAAAGCCATTGAACTGATGCAATTTGATGAAGCAAAAAGAAAAGAGCTGGTACTGGATTGTTTTAGTAAATTTTTGGGCGAAGCCGCACTGCAGTGCGAAACCTATATTGATCATTATTTTACTGATGAAGCCTGGAGCCTGGGTTGTTATGCCGGTATGATGCCACCAAATGCCATCACCAGTTGTGGTGCAGCTTTACGTGAGCCCTGCGGTAATATACATTGGGCCGGAACAGAAACCAGTGATATATGGAACGGCTATATGGAAGGCGCTGTAAGAAGTGGGGAAAGGGTAAGTGAAGAATTGATGAATGTGTAAAATTGTATATGCCAATTAATCGAAAACTTTTTTAAATTTTTGAATCTGGTTACCCAAAATATCACCCACATAAATACTGCCTTCATTATCTACTGCAATATCATGATACCGGCAAGTGGGGCCGGTGTAGGAGCCCGTTCTTCCAAACCGGTTTAATAAATTTTCTGACGAATCAAACTGCAAAATATCAGAACCCTTAATAAAAATATAAAAAACGGTTGAGTAGTCCACGGCAAAGATATTATTACTCTTTTTATCAACTGTTAAAGCATATAATTGCACCGCTTTATTATTTTTCCATTCTTTTAAAAATTTCCCATTGCTATCAAATTTCTGGATGCGGTTATTTTCCCTGTCGGCTACGTAAACATTTCCGAACGAATCCAGGTCAATTGCATGTGGTATATTAAATTCACCGGGCTTATCTCCTTTTTTACCCCATTCAAAAAGATATTTTCC
>JAYVZR010000153.1:0-5878 GCA_043783135.1 Ferruginibacter sp.
TATCAGCAATAACAACGTAATTGGTTATAGCAATGTGGTTAAAGTTAAATTGAATGAAAGCACACCTGCCATTTATGTTTTCCCTAACCCGGTAACAGAAAACTCGCTTCACCTGCAGATGAACAGTATGCCCGAAGGTGCTTATGCAACAAGGCTCATTAACAATCTTGGCCAGGTAATAGTTACCAGCACTATTTACCATTGGACAGGTACTGCAACAGAAACCATTCAACCAAAAAATAAATTGCTTAGTGGTATTTACCAATTAGAAGTAACAGCACCTGATAAAACAACTACTATCATTCAGATAATTGTGAAATAAATAAAATAAATCCACCAATACATTAACCGCTGCCCCGATATGGGGCAGCTTTTTTTGCAGGCTATCATTGGTTATTGTCAATGGTTTCTGCTCCGTATGACGGTAAACCGGTAATACTTTATTTACTGCTATTTGTAATACAATAACAATGGCAAATTACCGTTTTCTACTATCAGGGAATACGGGTTTAAGCCAGTATTTTCAACTATCCAAACACTGCTGAAAAGCAAATCCATTATTATGAAAAACTTTACCCAAAGCAGGGCAGGCTACCACTGTTATTTTGCGAAATATATGGACAGGGCTGTCAATTTTAAAAACCTTCTTAAATTTTGTTTTATACTAAGCCCTTTATTCTCACTGGCAAATACTCCCGGCTTTTCACCAACACATGTTAAAGCAATTACTGCCACAAAGACTTTAATAAATAATGGCAAAAGGATTAGTGACCCTACAGAAATTACCGAAACAATAAGAACAAATCTTTATTTATTACAGGCCGATGGTTCTACCATTTTAGCTGACGGGGTTTTTACAGTGTACAATAATTTATACCATGATAGTGTTACGCTGGAAGATGCCGCTAAGTTTACCAATATACTCGAAAACATCGGCATACTCAGGTATGGTAAAACGCTGGCAGTAGAAAGAAGGCCTATCATACAAGCCAATGATACCTTGTTTTTTAAGTTATGGAAAACTACGCAGCGTGCTTATCAAATAGAAGTGGTTACCAATATGCTCACCAATACAGGCTTAAAGGCTTTCTTTATTGATAGCTACCTTAATACAAGTACTGCTTTACCGCTTGGTAATACCACAAAAATAAATTTTTTGATAAATGGCGATGCAGGTTCCTCGGCTACCAACCGGTTTAAAATTATTTTTAAACCAAAGCCTTCCTATGTTCCAACACCCGTAATATTTACTTCATTAAATGCCAGCCAGCAAGGACAAAAAATTGCGGTGAAGTGGCAGGTAAAAAATGAAATGGATATAGCAAAATACGAAGTGGAAAAATCAATCAATGGAACTGAATTCTCGCTGGTAAATACTACTCAAGTAAGTTCTCATAATTCCATTTCCAGCGACTACTCGTGGGTCGATGATAAGGAATCATCAGGTACAAATTTTTATCGTATAAAAATTATTGGCCTAAATGGTATCAGTAATATAACGCCTGTTGTAAAAGTGGTTGCATCAAAAACCGGGGCTTCTTTTATAGTATATCCCAATCCGGTAAAAGGCAACACAATCAATCTTCAGATAGTAAACCAGGTATATGGCATTTACCAGCTTAGACTGGTAAACAGCAGCGGGCAAACGGTGTATACCAATAAACTTCCTGTTAGCAGTAATAGTATGTTGAAATCAATTAATACAGGCACTAATTTACCGAAAGGGGTTTATCACCTGGAAATTAAAAATGCAGATAAATCAACAGAGGTAAAAATTATTTTGGTTCAATAATCAAAAGTGAATGGAGAATTGTCAATGGAGAAATATCGGTTTGCTATTTTTGCTCTTATACCAATTCAACTCTTCAGTAATTTACTTTTTTGAAGTGCATATTCTTCCTGCGTAATAGCACCTCTCTGTAGCAAGTCGTATAGTTTATGTAATTCGTCTGCAATCATTTGCTGTGAGGGAGCTGATGAAGCCGCAATAGCCTGAGCCAGTTGGGTTGCCTGGTTTTTGATGGCAGATTTTTTATACTCTTCCTGCGCATGCGTAATGGTATCTTTTAATAATTTAGGGTGATATATCAGTTCATAAGTAGTTTCACCCATTTCCGCCGCCGTCTGAATATCAACATTACCATAGCCCAATAATCTTCCAAAAATACTCTGGTCGTATTCTACATTGTTTATTTTGTCTATTGGGCTTTCTTTAGAATGCCTGCTAAAAAAACCACTTTCATCCACCACCCTTAAATTAGTTACACACCATAAATTATTTTTCCAGCTAAGCCATTCGCTCATTGGATAAATGGCCGCTACCAGTGTGATGATGAGCCCTGTTGTTTGCAACACCCAAATTGAAAGTGCCGCTATCAGCAGCCATACAAAAATGGGCAGTACCAGTTTTATCCAGTGCTGACGGGTGATGAGCAAAATATTTTCGTCCTGTTTTAATGATGTACGCATACAAATAATGTATATAGGTTTTGTATATTGGTTCTTATTATAAACAGCACTGCACATTCTACGCCCTTACTGTTATTTAAGTAATTATCTTTAAAAGTAAAGAATGATTTGTAAATGAATTATTTATTTGATAAACAGCTCTTTTAATAGTTAATTTGTTATTGCTTATTTTCGATGTTCATTTACGGGTATTATTATTATGACTCCAGAACGTTCCGATAGGCTTACCAATGTTTTAAATAAGCGCCAGCCAGATTTAACTGTAGTGCTGGAAAATGTTTTTGACCCACATAATATATCTGCGGTTATGCGTACCTGTGATGCTGTTGGTATACAGGATATTTATGTATTAAACAACAAAATTGCACCACATAGAAAATGGGGCGAAAAAAGCTCTTCCAGTGCTGCCAGGTGGCTTACCATACACCAGTTTACAGATGCTCATGAATGTTTTGCCGCTTTAAGAAAACAGTATCAAAAAATTTATACTACTCATTTAAGCACAGATGCAGTAAGCCTTCACGAATTAAATTTAACAGAATCTGTTGCATTGGTTTTTGGCAACGAACATAGTGGCGTAAGCGAAGAAATTATCGCCATGGCAGACGGTAATTTCATAATTCCCCAGGTAGGTATCATCAAATCGCTCAACATTTCTGTAGCCTGTGCCATTAGTTTGTATGAAGCTTTCCGGCAAAAAAATAATGCAGGGCATTATAAAGCCACCAGGCTGGAATGTGAAAAACTGGATTCATTAAAAACCAGTTGGGGGTTTATAGAAGAATAAGATTTACAATTATAAATGAATCCTGCATTGCCGGAAAGCCTTTCAATTTGTTAATGTTTTACCAACTCACTCAAAAAAATTACAAAAAACTGACTGGTCGGGGAGAACTTTTCACACTAATGGAGCAAAATATTTTTTTAATTTTTTAGTTACGCACATTTTTATTTTTTGGCAAGGAATTAGTTTAAGGTTAATTAATTCTTACAATATTTAAAAACTAAAAACAAAGAAAATGAAAAAATTAATTATGTGCTTATTGGTAGCCGGTACTTTTACAACTGCCGCAATTGCACAAGACTCAACAAAAAGCATGTCTTCAGAAAAGATGGGAAAAATGCATCAGATGAAGGATTGCGTAATGATGAAAGATGGTAAATTGGTAACAATGATCAAAGATCGTACAACACCATTAACCAAGGATCTGACTTTAACTAACGGAACAGTTATTAATACTGTCGGTATAGTTACCGCTAAAGATGGCAGCACCATCACTCTAACAAATGGCCAGGCTGTAGACATGGATGGAAAATTAATAACAAAAAAAGACGGAGATAAAATGACAACAGCGCCGGCACAGAAATAAATCATTCCTGTGATGACATAATAAAGCCACCTTGTGTAATATGGGTGGCTTTACTATATACTTCTCAAAACAACTATTGCATTTTTATTTTTGTTGCAAGAAATGTGGTGCTTAAACCGATGACGGCTATAACGGTAAAAGACCAGCGCAAACCTGCGGCCTGTGCAATAAAACCAATTAAAGGAGGCCCCAGCAAAAAGCCAAAAAAACCAATGGTAGAAAGTGCCGCTAATGCCAGCCCCGGCGACATGGTAGTTGATTTACCTGCAATGCCATAAGTTAATGGCACAATAGAAGAAACACCGATACCTACCAATAAAAAACCAATAGTAGCGGGTACAATGTAGGGGAAAATAACTGCGGTAAGCAGTCCTGCGGAAACAATGATTCCACTCGCCTGTATCATTGGTTTTACACCAAATTTTGTAACCAGCCAATCGGCTATAAATCGGCCTGCTGCCATTGAACTCATAAAAGCGATATAGCCCAATGTTCTTAAGGAGTCTGGCACCAGTACCACTTTTTCAAAATATACACCACTCCAGTCGAACATGGTTCCTTCGCAAACAAGCGATCCAAAAACTATAAGGCCAAGTTTAAGAATGGCATTGTCAGGTTTGGCAAACAGTGGTTGTTTTGTATCGCCGCTATCCTGTGGCAATACATGTTTATGCGAAACAATAATTAATAAAACAGCCGCAGCACAACTGATGGAGAAATGAGTAAAAGGGGTAAGCTTATATGAGATCATAAGCGTACTTACAGCGGCACCTGTAAAACCGGCAAGGCTCCATATGCCGTGAAAAGAAGCCATGATGGAACGGCTATAAATGGCCTCAATACCAACAGCCTGTGTGTTTATAGAAATATTTAAAAGGTTACCACAAAAGCCAAATAAAAATAATGCCACAGCCAGTTGCACGGGGCTTGCAGCAAGGCCCAATAATAATAAAATTGAAGGATACAGTATAGCGCCGGCAATCATAATTTTTTTACTTCCATACCTTGATACAAGGAATCCCGATAATGGCAAACCTGTAATTAACCCAGCCGGTAAAGCCAGTAAAACGCTGCCCAGGCCTGCATCGCTTAAATGCAATGCATTTTTTATATCGGGTATACGGCTTGCCCAACTGGCAAATACAAAACCCGCTATAAAAAAGAAAACACTCACCGCAATACGGTAAGTTCTGTTAACAGAAATAGGCATAGTTAAGGACATAATTTATTAGTTATTACACGAATCTTAAAACACGGATTACACGAATTTTAAGGCACGAATTACACGAATTATTATTGACGTTTATAATAGGCAATGATTAATAACCGGCAGAGTTACGCGTTGCTACGAAATATAGTTAGCCCTGTATTGGTTCAACAAATAAACATTATACAAATTGCTCCATAATAGTTTGCATAGTATTTGGAACATTAAAAAAAGAAACCAATTTATTAATAACTCCTTCTACCAAAGCATCGGGACAACTTGCTCCTGAAGTTAATAAAATTTTAATTGGTTTGTTAGAAGGTATAAAATCAGCAGTAAGAATTTCCTGCTTTGTATGAAAATTATAATGCAGTATTTCTGTGGACGAAATTATTTTTTCTTCAGAATTGATAAAATAGGTGGGCAATTTTTCTTCGCATAGTTCCACAAGGTGAGAAGTATTGCTGCTGTTGTAGCCACCAACAACAATCGCCATATTGGCGGCTGTTTTTAATAAGCCATACACGGCCGTTTGGCTATCATTTGTAGCATAACATAAAGTATCTCTTGTATCGGCAAAACGTTCTTCAACAGTTGTTTCAGTCAAACCATATTTTTCTGTCATCACCTGTTTTAAAAAATCAGCAATGGCCTGTGTGTCGCTGGCAAGCATAGTAGTTTGGTTTACCACACCAATACGCTCCAGGTGTTTTTTTACGTCAAAGCCTTCAGAATACCGGCCTTTAAAATCAATATAAAATTCATCAGCTGGTTTTTCTCCTTTAATATAACTGCTTAATAAAATGGTGTCTGCCATATCATTAACTACAAT
>JAYVZR010000154.1:0-5874 GCA_043783135.1 Ferruginibacter sp.
GGCAATAAGATGTTGGTTACTCATCTGCAAATACATTGCAGCAGCTTACTGGAATTTTTTTGCCCCAAAATTAAAAATGACTTTTTGAGGGACGACTAAGTAAACACAATGCCAGCCTTAGTATAAAAACATTGCCCTTCAAAAAAGGAAAAGAATTTTTAAAAAAATCCGGTAAGCTGATGGATGATATGAAAAATCCTGATGCTGCAATAGGCTAATTGCTAAAATGGCTTTCCATGCGTTTGCCTGATTATTGAATTTGTAATAAGCGGTAGCTTTTTCATTACACGGATAAATATATTGGTGACCCACACTTTGCCAAACAGTTGTTGTATTATTCTGCCAACCCTTAATCTTTTACCAAAAATTTGTTGCCAGTTATTTGTATAAATATTTTCCAGCTGTTGCCGGGTAATTTTATTTTGTAAAAAATTACTGATAGCTTCAGCAGCGAGTTTGCTGCTGTGTAAAGCCATGCTCATGCCATTGCCGCACAAAGGAGTTATCATTCCTGCAGCATCGCCGCATAATAAAATATGATTTTGAACCTGTGTTTTTTTTGCAAATGATATTTGAGAAATAGTAACTGGGGATTTGTACAATATGACAGCGGTTTCAAAAATATTTTTTAAGTGAACATTTTTGTACAAGACATTTTTTTCCATTTCAGTAATGGAATTATTGTTGTTTTTAAGATTGGCAGCATTGGTAAGGTAACAAAGGCAATAGGTATCATTTTCAACTTTTGAAATACCAGAGTAGCCATCTTTAAAATTGTGCAATGCAATTGTGTCGGCAGCGGTATTAAATTTAATATGGTACTTTACCCCGATATAATTATTGAGTTTGCTGTTTTTCTGCAACACGAAATTCCTTTTCCATTTTACATCCAGGTTACTTCTTTTGCCAAAACTTCCACAACAGATTTTGCTGGCAAATTTTCCATTTGTCGTATCTAAGTAAAATGTTTCATTTGTAAAAATTACTTCTTCTGCTTTGCAGTTTTCGTAAATATTTACCCCGGCAGTTTCGGCAATTTTTTTTAATTCATTATCAAGCGTATACCGGCTTATGCCAAAACCACCCAATGGTAAATTATGTTGTAAACAATTTCCATCAGGCGAACTGATGATTAATTTTTTAATAATAGGTAATTGCATTTTTGATAATGGCAGGCCGAGCCTTTCAATAAAATCCCAACTTTCCATGCTGATATATTCACCGCATACTTTGTGAAATGGATATTGCTCTTTTTCAAAAAGCACCACAGCATATCCTTTTTGAGCCAGTTGTATTGAAAGCGATAAGCCTGCTAAACCGCCACCAATAATAGTTACATCATATTGTTGCGGCTCATTCATTGGTGTAAACTATTAAATGCCTGAAGGCCCATTTCCAGCCAATTGAATAATTTTTTATACCTGCATCTTTAATCATTTCTTCCCACTCTGATTTTTTAAACCCTCTTGCCACTGAAAGCGGTGCATCATTTTTTACAAGGTATGATTTGGAAAAAATACGGGTAATGTTTTTGATAGCATAATATGCTAACCAGTGTCGGTGAAGATCGTTTATAAAAAAACCTTTTGCAGCTTCCCTCCTCATCCATTGTAGCATACAAATTAAAGCCTCGTCATTAAAATGGTGACAAAAAAGAGAAGAAAAAATTATATCAGGATTATCATTTCTAAAGGAAACATCTTTATAGTCAGATATGATCCAGCGGCATTGCAGCAAAGGGTATTGCTGTTGTGCAAAATTGATGCATCCGGGTTTTATATCAATGCCAATAAAGGTTGCAGCTATATTGTTTTTGGTACACCATTTTTCAATGGCATTTAAATTATCACCGCCACCACAACCGATTTCGCAAATGGTTACCGATTGTTTTGATTTATATTGCTGTAATAATTTTTTTAGCCCGCTAATACTAATGTTGTGTCCCCCAAGATAGGTATTAACGGCATTTAATTCCTTCATGTTTTGCTTTATATCAGCAAAAGGAATATTATCATTATCCAGTAATTCTTTTTTATATGATCTTTCAGAAAGGTTAATCATACGTTGCAATAAAGGTTTCCATGGTTAAGCCAGGGCCAAATGCTGCCCCGAAAATAGTAGCCTGTGGCTGTTGATTATTTTGTAGATCCTCAAATATTTTATGCAGCACAAACAAAACAGTGGGGGAGCTCATGTTTCCATAATCTTTTAATATATTGTAGGAATATTGAAGGTCTTCTTTTTTTAAACCTGTGCTTTGTTCAATAGACTCTAAAATTTTTTTTCCACCCGGGTGAATGCACCAATGGCTTATCGCCTCTTTTTTTATATTGGCATTCTTCAATGCCTTGTTTAGTAAAATATCAAAATCTTCCTTGACTAGATCAGGGACATAACCTGTCAGGGTCATTAAAAAACCTTTGGAAGATAATTGCCAGCTCATATCTTTTTTACCTTTAAAAGCAACATCCGAAAAAAAGTTTTTTAGCTGCAATCCTTTTTCCACCGCTTCATTGTTTTTAACCAATACTGCTGCACAGCCATCACCAAATAAGAGGGTAGAAGTAATGTTATCAATAGAATTTTCTTTTTGAAAATGAAGGGTACATAATTCTGTACAAACAATTACCACATTGGCGTTAACGTCGTTATTACAAAATGCATCTGCAATTTTTAGTGCGTGAATGGCTGCATAACAACCCATAAAATTTACAGAAGTCCTGAAAATATTTGCCGGCAAATTCATTGATTCCATTATCTCCAGGTCCATACCCGGAGCGCTCATGCCTGTACAGCTTACCGTTATTAAATGGGTTATTTGATTGCTTTCAATTTTTCCATCTATGCAATTAATGATGGTTTTTACTGATAATGTTGTAGCGTTGTCGGCAAACCATTGTATTCTTTTTTCAAGATCCGGAAAGGGTTCAAGGCATTTTGATGTTGAATAAAACTGCCTGTCATTTGATAATGTATAATCTGGCATTACACTATAACGGGTATCGATGCCGCTATGCCTGTATAAAAATTTTAGTTTACGGCTGTCGGGTTCACTGGTACTGTAAATAATGTCAGCAAATTTAAAAATCTCGCTTTGCTGATGTTTATACTGGGGTACCCCGGTTGCTATAGAAATTATTTTGCTCAAGTTTTTTCAATTAAAAATAAAGTAATAAATGCAGCATTGGTACAAACAGATGCCAGTACTGTCATACGCATAGTGTTAACAAAATTTGCCGCTGTATGTTTAAGCATTACCTGCCTGAACCACCAGAAAAAATATACGAGTACGGGTATAAAAAAGATTTGTATGATAAAAAAACTTTTTTGTTGTAAAGTTGAGATCAGTTGATATGCAAGTGTTGATACAGCAAAAAAATAAATGATTGCTGTAAATATAAATGTTCCTTTATATCCCATCAGCATACTTAAAGTAGTTACGCCATCGGCCTTATCTTGCTGGTGCTGGTAAATTTGCGTAAGTGGATAAAATCCGCCAATAAGCAATGAGGCTGCAATCATTGAAAATGCAGGTAAAGTGAGTGTTTTATCATTACTGCTGCCATGCATCACTAAAAAAAAAGTAACAGCACCCTGAAAAATAATTACAGTGATATATCCTGTTACAGGGTATTGTTTTAAACGTATGCCCCTGTAACTGTAGGCTCTTGATGCCAGTATATACGTAATAATGCCCAACACAAAATACAAACTTATAAAACAACTCAGCATAATGGCAACAGCATCCAGCAAGACTGTTATATAAAATAATTGTATTGTTGGCTGCATTGGATTTTTTAGGCCTCCTACACTATCTGTGTCCCTGTCCATATAGCTGTTGTAGCCATTGCTTGCCGGGTAAACCAATAAATGAAGGATGATAAAAATAAGTACTGCATGCGGTTTATTGATGCTGTTGGTTTGGCTCAATGCAAACCAATATACCGGCATCAAAAAAAAAGAGAAATGAAAACGCAGTAATTGTATGGTAGACGATTTTATCAAGCAAATAAATTATGCTGTAATTTAAGATAGTTATGCCAGCAGAACTAAACCGATACAAAATACTTATTTGTGCAGCTTGTTTTTATTGTTAATATCAATTCAATACGGGTGCGTAAGCAGGCTAAATTGATGAAGATAATGGAATGGATAACATTAGTCATTATTATTGCATTGGCCGCAGGCAGTTTTATTGCCGCAGCAAAAGGAAGTGCAGGGGCTAAAAATGTTTTGCTCAATAATAACCTTAACCGCTTTTTGCTGGGGATATTTATGTGCGCCATTAACCCTGTTCAGATACCTTTTTGGTTTGGGTGGAGCACCGTATTGTTTAGCAAAAATATATTGCAACCAAAGCCAGCTTAATACAATAGTTACATTGTTGGCATCGGGTTAGGAACGTTGATGGGTAACTGTGTATTTATTTTTGGCGGTAAATGGATGGTACAACGTATTGCCAACAGCAAGCAATACCTTAATTGGATAATCGGAGCCATATTTGCCATAACGGCCTTAATACAATTAATAAAAATGCTTCGGCACAAAGACGGAGTTTCTAAATTTCATGAGGCAAAAAAATAACGACTGGTGAATTGTCAATGGTGAAAAGTGAATAGTGAATTGAAGAATTTCAAACGATTGAAATTATTTAAATTCTGGAACAATTATCATTAGCAATTGGCCATTGACCATTTACTATTGACCTTTGCCTATTCACCTAAAAATTACTGTGCCCAATTGTTTGGTTAATTCAATTTCCATTTTCTTTAAATGCTGGTGTATCTGCAAAAATACCATCTGGTCTTCCGGTGTAGTTTCCTTTTCAAGGTCCCGCTGGTTTTCATCCATCATGCGTTTTATCTTTCTTAATTTAAGGTAATTCAAGGTGCTGAAAACTTCTTCTTTATACAAATCTTCCCTTGTAGCAATTTTACCTTCAAAAATGTTTTTCCAGTTAGGGCTTATCTCGTAGGTATAATCCATTACACTTACTGCAAGCGCACTCATGGTAAAATCTTCATGGTATAAAAATGTTTTTGGGTTTGGTTCCAGCCCGGCGTCGTACCATGTTTTGTAGGTTTTTATTAATTCAATCAGGCTTTTATTATCAATCATTTCTTCCAGTTGGTTGCCTTCAATTTCTGTAAAAATATAATCGGCTACCCGTTGCTGTTGTTCCCATTGTTTTAAACCAAATTCAAGCAAACTTCTTACCATGGCCCTTTCCTGCAGTTCATCTTTGTTTAATAAACTAATAGCATCATCTTCAATTTCAAAGGGCTGGGGAACTGCTGTAAAATTATCATTTGTGTCCTGCCTGCTTACCCTGCTTTCTTCTTTGGTTATTTTATCCCTGATGAATTTATTTACCAGTGCATGCAGACCGCTTTCTTCGATTTTTAATAATTCTGCACTCTGTTTTATATAATCCTGCTGACGGGTAAAATCTTCTGCCTTATTGATTTTTGAAATGGTTTCAGCCACCTGGTTTACTACCACTGATTTTTTTACTGAATCAGTGCCTGCATCTTTTAAAGAAACGGCTAACTGAAACAGGATAAAGTCTTTTTTATTGGCAGCAATAAATGCTGAAAAGTCCGCTGCGCCTACTTTATTTACATAACTATCCGGGTCTTCCTTATCCGGTATCAACACCAGTTTTACATTCAATCCCTCTTCCAGTGCAAGGTCAAGCCCCCTTAGTGCAGCTTTGATACCCGCACTATCACCATCATAAATAATCGTAAGATTACTGGTATATTTTTTTACCAGCCGCAACTGGTCGGGTGTAAGTGATGTACCCCCACTTGCCACCACATTTTCAATACCTGCCTGGTGCAGGCTTACTACATCTGTATAGCCTTCTACCAG
>JAYVZR010000155.1:0-5870 GCA_043783135.1 Ferruginibacter sp.
TCGCTACAGTGATGCGTGGGCCTGTATTCTATCTTTCATTCCGTATGTTTTTTTGGATTCCAATGGTGCTAATTGGGTTCCCTCCTGCAATGGTTATTATAACAGATTCAATGATTCAGTTGTATACTGTTTTTACACATACCACCACTATTGGCAGGCTTGGATTTTTTGAAAAGTTTATGAATACACCTGCACATCACCGGCTGCACCATGCTTCAAATCCGGAATATATTGATAAGAATTTTGGCGGTCTGTTTATTATCTGGGACAGGCTTTTTAAAACATTTAGCAGTGAAAAAGAAAAACCAGTTTTTGGGATGAATGAAACTAAAAATATAGATAGTCCTGTTAAATTAATTTTACTGGAATGGAAATTAATGATCGGGGATCTTAAAGAAGCAACATCTTTTAACAGTGGGTTTAAAATCATATTTGGTAAACCGGGGAGCTTTCAAATAAAGAAAAGAAAGGAATAATAGGCTTTTTAAAATTGAACAAAAGTCTTTTTAATTAGTCAATTGCTATTTGATAATTTAGTTAATTGCATTATGCTAGGGTATGATTTCAAAAGATAAAGAATATCACTTTATCTTAATTCCTCTACCCATTTATCCCTGTCATCGGGGCTAAATTTCCAGGGGGCAAAATTATTTTCTATGTTGCCGAACATGGTGTTCCATTCCTGTGGTGCATTGCTGTCTTCCATTACCAGCGAACGCCGTAATTGTATAATAATATCTAAGGGGCTAATGCTGACTGGGCATTCTTCTACACAGGCATTGCAAGTGGTGCAGGCCCTCAACTCATCAACAGTAATATAATCTTTCACCAAAGTTTTACCATCATCTTTAAAACTGCCGTTGACGGCAATGTTTTTACCCACTTCTGTCAACCGGTCGCGGGTGTCCATCATAATTTTTCGTGGACTTAATAATTTGCCGGTAAGGTTTGCCGGGCAGGCAGCACTGCAACGGCCACATTCAGTACAACTATAAGCATCCAGTAAATTTTTCCAGCTAAGGTCAAACACATCTTTGGCTCCGAATTTCACCGGTTGTGCGTCACCGGTAGGTGCCAGTTCGGGTTGCATCATATATTTCACCTCATTTTGCACCGATTGCATATTGGTCATTTTTCCCTGCGATGGAAGCCTTGCGTAGTAAGCATTAGGAAATGCCAGTATGATGTGCAGGTGCTTGCTGTAGGGCAGGTAATTTAAAAAGGCCAGTATGCCGATAATATGTATCCACCAGCAGGTTCTTTCAATGCCCATTAATGTTGCCGTTGATAATCCTTCAAACAAAGATGCAAGCAGACCTGAAAAAATAAAATTTCCTGTATCTTGATAATGTTCACTACCGTGTAATTGTAAGGCTCTGTCAGTGGCATTCATGGTAAGGAACAAACTCATTAAAATAATTTCGGCTATCAGGATATAATTGGCATCGCTGAGTGGCCAGCCATTGAGGTCTTTGCTGATAAAGCGCTTTAGTTTAAGAAAATTACGCCTGCAGAGAAATAATACACATACCGTAATTACTCCAACGGCCAGTATCTCAAAAAAATTAATAAGGAAAGTATAGAAACCACCAAGCAAGGGAAAAAACAAACGGTGTGTTCCTGCAATACCATCCAGAACAATTTCCAAAACCTCAAGGTTGATGATAATAAAGCCTGCATATATCACCAGGTGCATTACGGCTACCAATGGATTTTTAAACATCTTTTTTTGGCCCAAAGCCAGTAATAGCAGGTTTCTCCAGCGTAATGGTTTGTTATCGCTTAGGTCTTCTGCAACTCCTAAAAAAATATTGCAGCGTATTTGCAAAATATTTTTTGTAAATAGCCATATAGCAATTGCTAATATAGCCACGAAAAGGATTTGAGGGACAAAATGCATATACTGTATTTGTATAGCTAAGATAATTATGAAAAACCAAATACACTAATTATGATTGTTATTAAGATAAACTCATTAAATCATTGCTGGCGTTGACCTCACCCCCCGCCCCTCTCCAAAGCAAAGGGGGCTTAGAGGCTATACCAATAAGTGTTTTATAAGATTGTGAAATTTTTAGTTGGACAAGAATGACTAATTATGTATAATTATTGATTATTGGTATAATTTCGTGTAAACACACCTAACCAATATCAGCATGGCAGATAAAAAATACATCCTCTCAAAAGAAACAGCCGAAAAAAAACTTCGCCGCATGGCACTGGAAGTTGCTGAGCGCAATTATGGCGAGCCGCAATTAGTACTGTTGGGCATTAAAGAAAATGGAACTGTGATTGCCCGTAAAATAAGTCATTATTTACAAGGCTTTTTTAAGGGAGAGATTATTGTTGCAGCATTAACCATTGATAAAAAAATGCCTGGCACTATTACAGTTGAACCGGCTATTGATTTTACTAACAAGGTTATTTTGTTAATTGATGATGTGGCCAATAGTGGTAAAACAATGCTATATGCATTAAAACCTTTGCTAGAAACCTACCCAAAAAAAATACAAACACTCGCCTTATTGGAAAGAACACACAAATCATTTCCGGTTGATGTTGATTATGTTGGGCTATCTATTTCTACTACGTTAGATGAACATATTTTTGTTGAAGTGGAAAAGGAAGATGTTACAGGGGCGTGGATGGAATAAGTGTAAGTATCTCTGATTGCTGATTTCGGATTTCGGTTTTTTCTACTTGTAATTTTCTATAATTACGCAAACCTTTAATATAGCTAAGGTAAAAATCAGCAGTAGCTTTCATCCCAAATACAATGGCTCCAGGATACAGAACCTGGTTTGGTGCAGAGAAAACATTGAGGCCGGGAATTATTTTAACGTCTTCCGATTAATTTAATTGACCCTATTGTACTGCATAAGTGCAAAATTAACTTTTACTCTATTGGCCCAAGATTTAGTGTGGAAAAGCTTTTAGGGATTTTGTTGAGTAAGGAAAAAGATGCTGATTTGGAAGAGCAAATGTTTATTAAAGATATAAGGTACCGCTCTTTCTCCTTTGGAGAAAGAGAAGGAGTAGGAGGTCTAACGAAATGCTGCAAATTGAACCCTTAAAAATGTATCGCTACTACTTTAAATTTTCCATTGCTAAATTCAAGTGCAGGGGTAGGGAATTTAAATGCACTTAGTACAGTTAATAAAAAACGAATTGCTTTACTGTTGGTTTTTATTTTAGTAAAATCAACGTCTGGTGCAAAATACCATTGGCGGTAACGCTTAATATCGGGCCTGTAAAAATCAATATTCCCCTCAGCATCATAACCCACATTTTCTGTTGCACCAAACATACCATCTGCTCCATAGCCAAATGTAACAGCCAGCCATGGTGGTAATTTCGACTTAGGGAAAAACGATTTTAAGTTTACACTTGCCCAATAAGTTTGTGCATTATAATCTTTTAAGTAGCGCTGGGCAGTTGAACTGCCAAATAATTCATCGGCCCTTTTTTCAAGCTGGGGGTTTATATAATTAATTTTATGCGATGAAAATTTTAATTTAATCCGCTGATCATCCCAGCCAAATTCCTGCGCAATAAAGATGCCACTACCGGCAATATTCGCAGCAAAATCGCCCCAGCTAAAACCCCATTGCGCACTAAAGCCATCCAGTATTTCTATTACCGATTGATACGCCACACCACTTAAACCACCCAGCCAGATACGTTTATTACGGCTCACCCCTGCCCATCTCCATAACTCGGCACTGGCACGACTTTCAATATATGCGCTATACATATGCCCTACTTTATCAACCTGCAGCCATTCGGCATTATCATTAAAAAAATGAAATGGACTTCGCGGATAATTTGCATACCAGGCCTGATTTAGCACTACCAGAACAGTACTATACCCCACAATATTTACTGCGGTAACAATTTTAACCCTTTTTTTTATCTCTTGTGGAGTTAGCGGTTTTTGAGTGACAGTATCAATAATTGCAGTTTGTTTAGCCGTTATGGTATCCGTTGGTAATACAGTTATTGCCGAATCCTGTGCACTTACCTGGCATGATGTGATTAATACCCAATAAAAGCCCATTACCCATTTTTTAAAAAAATGGCTTCCCTCTGTTTTTCTAAAAAAAAACATAGCCATTTTAATAGGGAAACAATGTAAGTTTGAACTCATAAAAAACAAAAATAGCAGTATCTGATGTTAATGAGATACGAAACATTTATTTTTGAGGATGTAAATTTAAAAACTATGGATGCAAATATTCAACAGAAAATTGATAACTGGTTATCTGGCAACTACGATCAAACCGTAAAAGATGCTATTACTGCATTGCAAAAGGATAACCCGGATGAACTGGCAGATGCCTTTTATAAAAATCTGGAGTTTGGCACAGGTGGCTTAAGGGGTTTGATGGGTATAGGTACAAACCGGATGAATAAATATACCGTTGGTATGGCTACACAGGGATATGCCAACTATTTAAAAAAATGTTTTAGTGGCGAAATTAAAGTGGCAATAGCGCATGACTGCCGTAACAACAGCCGTTTTTTTGCTGAAACAACTGCCAATGTTTTTGCAGCCAATGGTATAAAAGTTTTTTTATTTGAAGCATTAAGACCTACGCCGGAATTGAGTTTCGCTATACGTACTATCGGTTGCAAGGGTGGAGTAGTTTGCACAGCATCGCATAATCCCAAAGAGTACAATGGCTATAAAGCTTATTGGGATGATGGCGCACAAATGGTAACACCGCATGATGAAAATGTAATTATTGAAGTAGATAAAATTGCTTCTGTAGATGATGTAAATTGGAGTGGGGGCGAAGCTAATATAACGTTGATGGGTAAAGATATGGATGAAGCATACCTGAAAATGGTAAAAGGATTAAGTGTTTATCCTGATGTGTGCAGCGCACAGCATGACCTTAAAATTGTTTTTACGCCAATACATGGTACGGGTATTACACTGGTACCGCAAGTATTAGCCAAGTTTGGGTTTGATAATGTACATATTGTCGAAGAACAAATGGTGCCTGATGGTAATTTTCCAACAGTGGTATATCCAAACCCGGAAGAAAAAGAAGCCATGAGCATTGGGCTTGCAAAAGCAAAACTGCTGGATGCTGATATTTTATTAGGTACGGATCCAGATAGCGATCGTGTAGGTATCGGCGTTAAAAATACCAAGGGAGAATGGATATTAATGAATGGTAATCAAACAGCAGTGCTTGCATTTAATTATTTGATTGAGGCAAGAAAAACAAAAGGTATTGCACAGCCTAATGATATGGTGGTTAAAACAATTGTAACTACCGATATGATTGATACTATTGCCGTAAAAAATAACGTAGCCTGTTACAATGTACTTACCGGCTTTAAATGGATAGCATCTTTGATTAAAGAAAAAGAAGGAAAGGAAAAATACATTATTGGTGGCGAAGAAAGTTTTGGCCTGATGATAGGTGATGAAGTAAGGGATAAGGATGCTATTAGCGCAGTTGCTTTGCTTTGCGAAATGGCGGCGTTTGAAAAAAGCAAAGGCCGTAGTTTATATTCCAAATTACTTGATCTGTATGTGCAGTATGGTTTGTATAAAGAAAACCTGGTAAGTATTACAAAAACGGGTATGAATGGCGCAAAAGAAATTGCAGACATGATGGAGGAGTATAGAAGCAACCCGCCGAAAACAATAGATGGCGTTGCAGTAGCACACTTATTGGATTATGAATTACAGGTGGATAAAAATTTACAAACGGGAGAGAGCTATAAAATCAATTTACCAAAAAGTAATGTGCTGCAGTTTTTGCTGAATGACGGCACCAAAATATCTGCAAGGCCAAGTGGTACAGAACCTAAGATAAAATTTTATTTTAGCGTAAATGGTAAGCTTGATAGTA
>JAYVZR010000156.1:0-2123 GCA_043783135.1 Ferruginibacter sp.
CTATATTTTTACTGTCATTAACCGGTATTCCTTTAACGGCAGGGTTTCAGGCCAAGTTGTATATGTTAATTGCTGCCGTCAAAGATGGCCATCAAAACTGGCTGGTAATATTTGCGGTGTTGTGTGCTGCCATAAGTGCTTATTATTATTTTAAAATAATACAGGCAATTTATTTTAAAGAAAGTAATGCAACTGTTAGCCAGGAATGGGATGTAACCCCGGCTTTCAAAATATTACTTATCATAACAGCAATCCTTATTATAGTGTTGGGAATATTCCCCACTTTTATTACAGACTGGTTACATCATTAACTCAACAGGATAATACCTTTAAGCAATTAGTTTTCTATCATCATTATAAAGTAATAAAGTTTGGATGCGGCTGATAACAATTCAACAATATAACAATCCATCATTTTATTCTTTGTTCAGAATAGTTACTGCTTCCTGTTACCGTTTATAAACTTTTTAATGTGCTTATAGTTTTTCAGGTTTAACTTTAATCAGAATAATATTAATGGCATGAAAACAGGCGATTCTATTGCATTATCTTACCATACAATTAAAAGTAACCGGCTCCGTACAGCCATTACCGTAATTATTATAGCGTTGGGTATAATGGCACTTATTGCCATTATTACTGCCGTGGAAGCAGTTAACCAAAGTCTTACCCAAAGTTTTTCTACCATGGGGGCAAATGCTTTCAGTATCCGCTTTAAAGAACGCAATGTACGTTTTGGCGGTGGTCCAAACAGGGGCGAAACAAAAAAAACAAATCGTAATACCGTAATAAGGGAATCAAGTGAGGGCAAGCTGATAACCCTGGAAGATGCAAGGGCGTTTAAACAACGATATAGTTTTCCGGCAAAAGTCGGCATTGCTTTATCTGGCCCCAATGGTGTAATTGTAAGTACCGAAACAAAAAAAACCAATCCCGATATAAGGGTTACAGGCGGTGATGAAAATTACCTGCAGCTAAATGGTTATGAATTATCTTTTGGCAGGGATTTTAATGAAACAGATGTAGAGTCAGGAAGAACTGTTTGTGTTATTGGCAACGTAATTGCACAAAAATTATATGGTGATAATACACAACGTGCCATAGATAAAATCATTACCGTCTCAGGAAGTAAATACCGCATCATCGGCATCTTAAAAGATAAGGGAAGCAGTGCTTTTATGAATGCAGATAAAGTGGTGATTACAACTTATAACACCATTCGCCGCATGTATGGTTCAACCGGGCAGTCGTATAATATTGCTGTTATGGTGCCGGATATGAAAATGATGGATATTGCCATCGGTGAAGCAAAAGGTATATTCAGGCCGGTGCGTAAACTGGATGTAAAAGAAGAAGATAATTTTTATGTAGATAAAAGCGACAGCATTGCACAATCATTAATGAAGAACCTGGGTTTTTTACAATATGCTACTATGGCGATTGCGCTGATAACCTTAATTGGTGCGGCTATTGGGCTTATGAATATTATGCTGGTGGCGGTTAATGAAAGAACAAAAGAAATTGGGCTGATAAAATCATTAGGGGGAAAAGCCGGTGAAGTAAGAGCACAATTTTTGTGGGAATCAATATTGATAAGCCTGATGGGTGCCTTTGTTGGAATTATAGCCGGTATATTATTTGGAAATATTGTTGCCGTATTATTAAAGACTGGTTTTGTAATTCCCTGGGTATGGGTCATTACAGGAGTATTGGTATGCTCACTTGTTGGTTTACTCGCCGGTCTTTACCCTGCTTACAAAGCTGCAAAGCTTGATCCAATCGTAGCTTTGCGTTATGAATAATACTAAATTATTGGTTTATACGGCTGTTGAAAATATAAAAATCGCAAGCTTGTGTATCTTCTTTATAAAAACTTATAATAATTTTCCATCCGGGTTGTTTCATTCAATTATTTTATTAACTTGTGCTTCGCCAAAAAAATATTTTTAAAAAATATTTGATTGCTGGAATACATTTTTTTCATAGCATTGTAACTCGAAATTTTAAGCAAACAACATTTACACAAAACTCACTAAAAATTGAACGTCATGGCAGAAACAAAATCAACTGCAACCGTAAAACCATCAACTTCAGTACAGGCAAAAAAAGCTGGTAATTCTATT